>NZ_JAOWHQ010000044.1:0-86965 GCF_030332565.1 Citrobacter sp. Cpo109 | reverse complement strand
GTCAGTGGAGGCGCATTATAGGGAGTTATTTCAGGCTGACAAGGGGAAATTTAAAATAATCTTCCGAGTGCGTATTTTTTATTCTTTACGCTTATTTTAACGACGCTTTGTTGGTTAATTGGGCTATTTCCCGCGCGAATCTCGCAACCTGTTCCCAATCGGTATACACCACTTCTTTATTCGTATCCGTTTCACCACCTGACATCTTCATTATCAGTTGGATCATAACGCGGTCATACCAGCGATAGCGTGGATACAGCAAAGCACCCGCAATAACTGCACTGTGGTCTGGTCGCCACGGCGAACTCATCAGGAACTTACGCGCATAGCTGTTGGTTTGCGGCGTACGTTTCTCCGGTTTACGGGCAACCAGGTTTACGGAGTAGAACGCGCTCGGCATCGAATTCAGCCGTGTGGCATGCTTTTTCACAAACTCCTGAAAAGCAGCATGGTAATGACCGTAGCGAATCGAGGCGCCAATTACCACGCTGTCATAATTTTGCCAGTCCGGCTCCGCAGTACGATGCAAATTAACAACATCTGCCCAAACACCCAGCTCTTTGAGTTCAGAAGCCAGATATTCAGCGATTTCACGCGTTTGTCCGTCCCGGGAAGAAAAAAGAATCAGTGTTTTCACGTGTTACTCCATTATTCACGCCAGAAAGTAGGGGTAAAGAGCACCAGCAGAGTAAAGACCTCCAGACGACCAAACAGCATATTGGCAATCAGGATCCACTTCGCCACAGGGTTCATACTGGCAAAGTTGTCAGCGACAACCCCCAGTCCAGGCCCCAGGTTATTCAACGTTGCCACTACGGAGGCAAACGCGGAGAAGTCATCAACACCGGTCGCAATAATCGCCAGCATACTGATAATAAAGACCAGCGCATAGGCAGAGAAGAATCCCCATACGGCTTCAAGAATTCGCTCCGGCAACGCACGGTTACCCAGTTTGATACTGTAAACCGCATTCGGATGGACCAGTCGTTTCAATTCGCGGTTACCCTGCTTAAACAGCAGCAGGATACGAATCACCTTCAAGCCACCGCCCGTCGACCCGGCACAGCCGCCGATAAAAGCAGAACACAGCAACAGCACTGGCAGGAACAAGGGCCAGCGGGCAATACTGTCCGTGGTAAATCCGGCGGTCGTCGCCATCGATACCACCTGGAAAAAGGCCTGGTTGATCGTCGTGAGCGCCGAGCCATAGGTATTGTGTATCCATAGCACCAACGTACAGACTGCCACCAGCGTCAGCTGCACGCCGATAAACATGCGGAATTCCGGATCCCGCCAGTAGACCTTCAGACTACGCCCACTTAATAAAGAGAAGTGCAGACCATAGTTACAACCGGAGATCAGCAAGAAGATAGCAATGATAGTGTTAATCGTGGGACTGTCGAAATACCCCACGCTGGCATCGTGTGTGGAAAAACCACCGATGGCGATTGTGGCAAAACTGTGCCCAATGGCGTCAAACGCGGGCATCCCGGCAAACCATAGCGCCAGCGCGCACGCCACCGTCAGCAATACATAGATTAGCCACAGCGTTTTCGCCGTTTCGGCAATACGCGGGCGCATTTTATTATCTTTCAGCGGCCCCGGCATTTCTGCACGATAGAGCTGCATCCCACCAACGCCAAGAATAGGCAGGATAGCCACCGCCAGCACGATGATCCCCATCCCGCCGAACCATTGCAGCATCTGGCGATAAAAGAGAATCGCGTGTGGCAATGAATCCAGCCCCACCAGCGTCGTCGCACCTGTAGTGGTTAATCCGGAAAAGGATTCAAAAAAAGCGTCGGTTATCGTCAGGTTAGGGCTTTCCGCAAAAATGAACGGTAGCGCACCCACACTGCCCAGAACGGTCCAGAACAAAACGACAATCAGAAATCCTTCGCGCGATTTCAGTTCACCCTTCTCTTTACGGTTTGGCCACCACAGCATGGAGCCGATCGCCAGAGCAACGAAGAAAGTTTGGGTGAATGCACGCCCTGCCCCATCGCGGTAGATGAGCGCTACCAGTCCGGGGATAATCATTGTCCCCGAGAATAAGATGACCAGTAGTCCAACGATTCGGGTGATGGCGCGAAAATGCATCTCTGCCGCTTCCTTAGTTCTTTAAAATGAGGTGGGGATTATTCTTCAATCGCTAACAATTGCAATGAACCACGACTAAAATCCGCCAGTTTTGCCGAAAACTCATCCACTCTGGCAAAAGGAAGCGCCACCCTGAGCCGAACAAAAGCCTGGTAATCACTGGCAACGACTTTACCGTCAAACTGCCCCAGCAAGGCTTCAATGCCTGCCAGCTGACCGTACTCACACTGCAAAGTATATTCGGTTAATGGCGTCTTGCGCTGTGTCGTTAACTGGCGCAACGCCTGATTCACACCGCCACCGTAGGCTTTTACCAACCCTCCAGTACCGAGAAGGATACCGCCGTAGTAGCGCACGACTACAGCGGTAATCTCGCCGACACCGCTCCCCATCAGCTGCGCGAGCATCGGTTTACCTGCCGTACCCGCCGGTTCGCCATCGTCTGAAAATCCTAGCTGCTGCGAGTCATTGGGCGCACCCGCCACCCACGCCACACAATGGTGGCGGGCGTCAGGGTGTTCCGCTTTGACTGACTCAACAAACGCCTTTGCCGCTTCTACGCCGTCCGTATGGGCGAGCAGCGTAATGAAGCGGCTTTTTTTGATCTCTTCAACGACGCTGACCGGCGCCGCAGGGATTAACCAACTGTCCATTACGCCAGTTTCAAATCCCGCGTCATGTTTTCGATATTGTTCTCGTGGACCACCACGTTGTCTTCAATACGAATACCGCCGAACGGTTTCAGGGCTTCAATTTTCTGCCAGTTGAAGTGCTTGCTGAACTGTCCTTCACGCCACGGCGCCAGCAGAGATTCAATGAAGTAGATGCCCGGTTCGATGGTCAGAACCATGCCTGGTTGCAGTACGCGGGTGCAACGCAGGTAAGGATACTTCGACGGCGCGGCCAGATGAGTACCGCGGTCATCCTGCATAAAGCCTGCGACATCATGCACCTGCAGACCCAGCGGGTGGCCAATACCGTGCGGCATAAACGGCCCGGTAAGATCGTTTTCCACCATCGCCTCTTCACTCATATCAGTGATGATTTGATGCTTACGCAGCAGCTTCGCGATGCGCTGATGGAACTGAATGTGATAATCCACGTAGCTGGTGCCTGCTTTCATGGTGGCAATCAGCGCCAGCTCTTCGTCGTTAACGTCTTTCACCAGATGCGCATAGTCATTGTCGCTTTTCGCCGACCAGGTACGCGTCAGATCTGCCGCATAACCGTTGTATTCCGCACCAGCGTCGAGCAGGAAGCTGCGGATTTCAGACGGTGCCTGATGATCCAGCTTGGTGTAATGAAGCACCGAAGCATGCTCGTTAAGCGCCACGATGTTGCTGTATGGCACGTCGGTGTCGCGGTGACCGGTGGCAGTCAGGTAAGCGAGGTTGATGTCAAACTCGCTCATTCCGGAACGGAACGCTTCTTCTGCGGCACGGTGTCCATTTACCGCCATTTTCTGCGCTTCGCGCATACAGGCCAGTTCGTAATCAGTTTTATAAGCACGGTAATAATGCAGGTAGTCGATCACCCCTTTCGGGTTGATGTTGCTGGCCGCGATGTCCAGTTGCAGTGCACGTTCAGGAACCGGGCCGATGTAACCGATATTGCCGCGAGCAGCAGGCAGTTGGCTACCGATACCATCTGCTTTCGGCAGCGCGATGATCTCAATTTCTTCCGTCCAGAAAGAAGTAGGCAGCGGCTCAACGTTGTGCCAGTAATCAACCGGCAAGTAGAACCATAGTTTCGGCTTGTTTACGCCATCCACCAGCAGCCAGCAGTTAGGAACCTGCGTGACAGGCACCCAGGCTTTGAATTGCGGATTGACCTTAAACGGGTACGGATGATCGTCGAGAAAGACGTTAACAAGTTCGCCTGAGTGAATAAGTAACGCATCCAGCTTGAAGCGCTCCAGCGCGTCGCGCGTCCGTTCCTGTAAGGTAACGATATGATTTTTATAGAGTGCGGCCAGCGATTCCATTTTCTATCCTTCTGTTTTTTGACCTCAAGTCTCCGCATCTTAGCACATCGCTTTGTGAGTGCGTGATTTCTGCCGAGCGTGATCGAATCGTCATTTCTTTAATCATTCATTTGCATTTTATTAACATAAAACACACACTTCGATTCATCTGGTATGACCAGATGACCTTGCGGATTCAGGAGACTGACATGCTTTACAAAGGCGACACCCTGTACCTCGACTGGCTGGAAGATGGCATCGCCGAACTGGTGTTCGATGCCCCTGGTTCGGTCAATAAACTCGACACGGCCACCGTTGCCAGCCTGGGCCATGCGCTTGATGTGCTGGAAAAACAACCGAATTTAAAAGGGCTGCTGCTGCGTTCTAACAAAGCAGCCTTTATTGTTGGTGCCGATATCACCGAATTCCTTTCACTGTTCCTCGTGCCTGAAGAACAACTGAGCCAGTGGCTGCATTTTGCCAACAGCGTCTTTAATCGCCTCGAAGATCTGCCTGTTCCGACCCTGTCAGCGGTAAACGGCTACGCGCTGGGTGGCGGCTGCGAGTGTGTTCTGGCAACCGATTATCGTCTGGCAACGCCGGACCTGCGCATTGGCCTGCCGGAAACCAAGCTGGGCATTATGCCGGGCTTTGGCGGCTCCGTGCGTATGCCACGTATGCTGGGTGCGGACAGCGCGCTGGAAATTATTGCGGCAGGTAAGGATGTTGGTGCTGAGCAGGCGCTAAAAATCGGCCTGGTCGATGGCGTAGTGAAGCAAGACAAACTGCTTGATGGCGCGATCGCGGTATTACGTCAGGCGATTAACGGCGACCTCGACTGGAAAGCCAAACGTCAGCCGAAACTGGAGCCGTTGAAACTCAGCAAAATTGAAGCGGCGATGAGCTTTACCATCGCTAAAGGCATGGTAGCGCAGACGGCTGGTAAACATTACCCCGCACCGATTACCGCGGTAAAAACCATTGAAGCAGCAGCCCGTTTTGGTCGTGAAGAAGCGCTGAATCTGGAAAATAAAAGCTTTGTTCCACTGGCGCACACCAGTGAAGCCCGCGCGCTGGTAGGGATCTTCCTTAACGATCAGTTCGTGAAAGCCAAAGCCAAAAAGCTCACCAAAAATATTGAAGCACCGAAGCAAGCCGCGGTGCTGGGCGCGGGCATTATGGGCGGCGGCATCGCTTACCAGTCAGCCTGGAAAGGCGTGCCGGTTGTCATGAAAGATATCAACGACAAATCATTAACGCTGGGCATGACCGAAGCGGCCAAGCTGCTGAACAAACAGCTTGAGCGCGGCAAAATTGACGGTCTGAAAATGGCGGGCGTGATTTCCACTATTCATCCAACCCTCGACTATAGCGGTTTTGAGCGTGTGGACGTGGTGGTTGAAGCGGTCGTGGAAAACCCGAAAGTGAAAAAAGCGGTACTGGCGGAAACCGAAGATCAGGTATGCCCGGGCACCGTACTGGCGTCGAATACCTCTACCATCCCAATCAACGAGCTGGCCAGCGCGCTCAAGCGCCCGGAAAACTTCTGTGGAATGCACTTCTTTAACCCAGTACACCGCATGCCACTGGTTGAGATCATTCGCGGCGAGAAAAGCTCGGATGAAACCATCGCCAAAGTTGTCGCCTGGGCAAGCCAGATGGGCAAAACACCAATTGTGGTCAACGACTGCCCTGGTTTCTTCGTGAACCGCGTGCTGTTCCCGTATTTTGCCGGTTTCAGCCAGCTGCTGCGCGATGGGGCGGATTTCCGCAAAATCGACAAAGTCATGGAAAAACAGTTTGGCTGGCCGATGGGCCCGGCTTATCTGCTGGACGTGGTGGGAATTGATACCGCACATCACGCGCAGGCAGTGATGTCCGCAGGCTTCCCTCAGCGTATGCAGAAAGATTATCGCGACGCGATAGACGCCCTGTTTGATGCGAACCGTTTCGGACAGAAAAACGGTCTTGGATTCTGGCGTTATAAAGAAGACAACAAGGGCAAGCCGAAGAAAGAAGAGGATGCCACCGTTGACGATCTGCTGGCAGAAGTCAGCCAGCCGAAACGCGACTTCAGCGATGAAGAGATTATCGCCCGCATGATGATCCCAATGGTCAACGAAGTGGTGCGTTGTCTGGAAGAAGGCATTATCGCCAGCCCGGCAGAGGCCGATATGGCGCTGGTTTATGGCCTGGGCTTCCCTCCGTTCCATGGTGGCGCGTTCCGCTGGTTGGATACGCTCGGCAGCGCGAAGTATCTCGATATGGCCCAGCAGTATCAGCACCTCGGAGCACTGTATGAAGTTCCGGCTGGTCTGCGTGATAAGGCGCGCCATAACGAACCGTATTATCCCCAGGTTGAGCCTGCCCGCCCGGTTGGCAGCCTGAAAACGGCTTAAGGAGTCACAATGGAACAGGTTGTAATTGTTGATGCGATCCGTACCCCGATGGGCCGTTCGAAAGGGGGCGCGTTTCGTAACGTGCGGGCAGAAGATCTCTCCGCACACTTAATGCGTAGCCTGCTGGCGCGAAATCCTGCGCTGGAGCCATCCGCGCTTGATGATATTTACTGGGGCTGCGTGCAGCAAACGCTGGAGCAGGGTTTCAACATCGCCCGTAACGCCGCGCTGCTGGCGGAAGTTCCGCACTCCGTTCCGGCCGTCACGGTCAACCGCCTGTGCGGTTCATCAATGCAGGCGCTGCACGACGCGGCACGTATGATCATGACCGGCGATGCTCAGGCGTGCCTGATTGGCGGCGTGGAACATATGGGCCATGTGCCAATGAGTCACGGCGTTGATTTCCATCCGGGCATGAGCCGCAACGTGGCAAAAGCCGCGGGAATGATGGGTCTGACTGCGGAAATGCTCTCTCGCATGCACGGCATCAGCCGTGAAATGCAGGACGCTTTCGCCGCACGTTCACATGCTCGTGCCTGGGCTGCAACACAGTCTGGCGCATTTAAAAACGAAATCATCCCGACCGGTGGCCATGATGCCGACGGCGTGCTGAAGCAGTTTAACTACGATGAGGTTATCCGCCCAGAGACAACCGTTGAAGCGCTCTCCACCCTGCGCCCGGCGTTCGATCCGGTTAGCGGAACGGTCACTGCCGGTACCTCCTCCGCGCTCTCCGACGGCGCAGCGGCGATGCTGGTCATGAGCGAAAGCCGCGCCCGTGAGCTGGGTCTGACGCCGCGTGCCCGAATCCGTTCGATGGCTGTTGTTGGCTGTGACCCGTCAATTATGGGTTATGGTCCGGTTCCGGCCTCAAAACTGGCGCTGAAAAAAGCGGGACTCTCCACCAGCGATATCGGTTTGTTTGAGATGAACGAAGCCTTTGCCGCTCAGATCCTGCCGTGCATTAAAGATCTGGGGCTGATGGAGCAGATCGATGAAAAGATCAACCTCAACGGCGGGGCGATCGCTTTGGGTCATCCGCTGGGTTGCTCCGGGGCGCGTATCAGCACCACCTTGCTCAATCTGATGGAACGCAAAGACGTACAGTTTGGCCTGGCGACGATGTGTATCGGGTTAGGCCAGGGCATCGCGACGGTATTTGAGCGAGTTTAATCAAAGCATGTGACTTATTGTAGGCCGGGCAAGCGAAGCGCCCCCGGCGACTATGCCGGATGGCGACGCTGATGCGTCTTATCCGGCCTACAACACAAATGCCATTGTATAACAATTTAGTTGCCGTTCTTCCCGCCTGTCAGGGGCGGGTTTTTTTATTTCCCTGAGCTACCTCGCACCACTAACTGCACCGGCAACAGCAGATTCTCTTCCTGATTTTCTTCCAGCAATAAACGCAGCGCTTCACGCCCCAATTGTTGTTTATCAACCGCAATAGTAGTGAGTGGTGGATGTGACCAGGCCGCAGCATCGATATCATCAAACCCCACCAGCGCGAGATCTTCCGGGATGCGTATCCCCTGCTGTGCGCACACCCGTTGAACAACCAGCGCTGCCGCATCGTTATAGGCAAAAATAGCGTCGGGCGGCTCCGGCAATCTGAGTAGCTCATTTACCGCCTCAACCAGAGATTGATCGGTATCCAACAGCGGCGGCGCAACGGCTTCATACTCTGGCGGCATCAGCAAACGGGCCTCATACAATGCCTGACGGTAGCCCTTCTCGCGCTGACGGATGCTGTAGTGCGCAAGCGTGCTGGCAAGAAAAGCAATACGGCTGCGACCTTGTGCAATCAAATGTTGCGTGGCCAGATACCCACCCTGAGTGTTATCCGGGTTCACGCAAGGCAAGCCCGGCGCCCAGAGATCCACCAGCACCAACGGCAGCTTCATCTGTTGCAGCAAGCCAAGTAATTCAGGCTCAAAAAATCCGGCACAGATCAGTGCATCAGGCTGGTGCAGCAGCACCTGCTCACTCACTGCATCGCCTGGACCAATGGAGAGAAAGCTCAGCGCAATACCATGGTCACGACAGTTATCTTCTATCCCCAGCAGTAGTTGAGAATAAAACGGCAATGCCCGGCTGATATTGTGCTGGCGGTGAAGCAAAAAAAGGACGCGTTTGATCTTGTCAGTACGCAGACGGGAAAAATCATAACCCTGCTGCTGCGCCACAGAAATAATGCGCAGCCGGGTGTCTTCACGTAGCCCCGGCTGCCCTTTTAGGGCGCGGGAAACTGCACCAACTGAAACACCACAAGCTTCGGCAATATCTCTGATACGTACAGGTTTCGTCATTTCACTCTCATTGATTCTACTATGGCTTGTTGCGCCCCCAGCCAGGCCGCACCGCGTACGCCGCTGCTGTCGCCGTGACGGGCCCGAACAATCGGTGTGCGGCACTGCTTACCAAATACGTACTGCGCCACTCGCGCCGGTAAACCCGAATACAGTAAA
Source organism: Citrobacter sp. Cpo109 (assembly GCF_030332565.1). Taxonomy (NCBI): domain Bacteria; kingdom Pseudomonadati; phylum Pseudomonadota; class Gammaproteobacteria; order Enterobacterales; family Enterobacteriaceae; genus Citrobacter; species Citrobacter sp. Cpo109. The sequence continues at coordinate 78,035 of NZ_JAOWHQ010000044.1, read as the reverse complement.
TCGATATTGGATACCCCGCCCCCTAGCACGATAACATCGGGATCGAGCGTATTCACCACGCCCGCCAACGCACGCGCCAGTTGATCGCAATAGCGTTTCCATACAAAGCAGGCATCCGCATCACCCGATTCTACCTGTTGCATAATTTGTGGCACACCCACATGCTGCGCGGTGTGATTCAGGTACTGGCGTTCCAGACCGCTGCCGGAAATAAAGCTCTCAATACAGTTCAACTGTCCGCAATAGCATGTCACTCCAGCCCCGTCCTGAGATTCGTGGTAGCGCGGCAATGCATTATGCCCCCACTCTCCTGCGCAGGCGTTAGGTCCAGAGATCAAGCGGTTATCGATGCATAGTCCACCGCCGCAACCGGTACCGAGGATCACGCCAAATACCACGCTATGCCCGTGTCCGCTACCGTCCATCGCTTCCGACAAGGTAAAGCAGTTGGCATCATTAGTAACAGGCACGGGCATTCCTAACGCTCGCTCAAGGTCTTGCGCAAAGGCCTGTTGATTGAGCACCAGGATGTTGGAGTTCTTAATTAACCCCTCGCTATCCACCGCGCCAGGCACCCCAATGCCAACCGATAAAGGCTGATTAACGGCCAGTCTGGCCTTAGCAATCATCTCCGTCACGGCCTGGAAAAAATCACCGTAACTCTGCTTTGGTGTCGCGCATCGCTCGCGGTAAACAATTACACCCGCGTTATCAATCACCACCGCTTCGATTTTAGTCCCGCCAATATCCAGTCCGAGCCTCATGGTTTTCCTCGTTTGCGCCTCGCAATTTGATTGTGTCTAGTTTGCCAATTTTGTTTACTAAACAAAAAGAAACCTGTCACAAAAGCTAAGTTTTGTGATTAATAGATAGGAAAAATATGTTTACTAAAAAACGTGGTAAAAAAGAGAAACAACGAGATCGGGCTTGCACCCTGTTAGAAGAAGTAAGGTTGGTGATGAATGCGCCGGAAGGACTCCGGCGCACAGCGCTTAAATGAACGCGAAAGCGTCGCCAAACAGGCGATCTTCACGTGCACTGCGTTCATTACAGAACAGATCGCGCGCGATTTTGGCCATTTCGAAACGACCAGCGATGTAGATATCATGCTCCGCCAGGGTACCGTAATCCTGTAATACTGCCGTTAACACGGTTCCCGTACGACCACGCCAGCCGTCTTCAGGCTGTTCCACCACTGGCTCAACGCGCAAATTCGGGTGATTCACTGACAGCGCTTCCAGCTCGGAGAGATCGTAGAGATGCTTCTCTTCGCGCCCGCCCCAGTAAATGGTGATATCGCGATTTGGATTGCGCGCCAGCGCGGTAAGCAGAATGGAACGCACGTAAGAGAACCCTGTACCACCGGCAATCAGGATCAGCGGGCGCTCGTCTTCATCACGCAGCCAGGCTTCGCCATGCGGAATGTCGACCTTGATCTCCCGGTCTTTCAGAATACGGTCCATCACGGCCATGGCATAAAGATTTAGCTCAGAGGCGCCAACGTGCAGCTCAATGAATCCTTGCTCGTCCGGCGTTGATGCCATGGAGAACGGACGCTTATCCCTTTCGTCCATCACGACCATTAAATACTGGCCAGCACGAAAGGAAAACGCCGCGTCTGGCACTAAACGAACGCGATATACGGTGTCAGTGATAGCTTCTACCGAGGTCACTTTACAGCTTAAGGTTGTCATGCGCTCTCTCTGTCGGATCAATAGGCAAAACGATCGCGCCTCAGGCGCTTTTGCCGTCATTAAAGATGGCCAGTTCATCCCAAATTGCGTCAATGCGCGCAGTCACTTCAGGATCTTTTTTAATCGGACGTCCCCATTCACGTTGGGTTTCGCCCGGCCATTTATTTGTGGCATCCAGCCCCATTTTTGAACCAAGGCCGGAAACCGGCGAGGCAAAGTCCAGGTAATCAATTGGCGTATTCTCTACCAGTACCGTATCCCGGGCCGGGTCCATACGGGTAGTAATTGCCCAAATCACATCATTCCAGTCACGTGCGTTGACGTCATCATCGCAAACAATAACAAATTTGGTGTACATAAACTGACGCAAAAACGACCAGACACCCATCATGACGCGTTTGGCATGACCAGCGTACTGTTTTTTCATCGTCACGACGGCCAGGCGATATGAACAGCCTTCCGGAGGTAGATAAAAATCGACAATCTCCGGGAACTGCTTTTGCAGAATAGGAACGAAAACTTCGTTCAGCGCCACGCCGAGTACCGCGGGCTCATCTGGCGGACGTCCGGTATAGGTAGAGTGATAAATCGCATCTTCGCGCTGGGTAATGTGCGTGACGGTAAAGACCGGGAAGCTATCTACTTCGTTGTAGTAGCCGGTATGATCGCCATACGGCCCTTCCGGGGCCAGCTCGCCCGGTTCAATGTACCCTTCCAGCACGATTTCTGCACTGGCAGGCACTTCCAGGTCGTTGGAAATACATTTAACTACTTCGGTCTTGGTTCCGCGCAACAGCCCGGCAAATGCGTACTCGGATAATGTATCAGGAACCGGCGTCACGGCCCCCAGAATGGTCGCAGGATCGGCTCCTAACGCCACAGAAACCGGGAAGCGTTCGCCCGGATGCGCTGCGCACCATTCCTGGTAATCAAGCGCGCCGCCGCGATGGGACAGCCAGCGCATAATGAGCTTGTTTTTGCCAATCAGCTGCTGACGATAGATGCCCAGATTCTGCCGCTCTTTATGCGGACCACGCGTTACGGTGAGCCCCCAGGTAATCAGCGGCGCGGCATCTTCCGGCCAGCAGGTCATAATCGGAATGCGGTTTAAATCAACGTCATCGCCCGAGTAGATTTTTTGCTGACAAGGTGCACCGCGCAACCGCTTAGTCGGCATGTTCAACACCTGCTTAAACTGCGGCAGCTTATCAAACAGATCGCGGAATCCTTTCGGTGGCTCTGGCTCTTTCAAAAACGCCAACAGTTTACCGACTTCTCGTAGCGCCGAGACATCTTCTTGTCCCATCCCCATCGCAACACGCTTTGGTGTGCCAAACAGGTTACACAGCACCGGCATTGAATAGCCTTTCGGATTCTCAAACAGTAACGCAGGCCCACCGGCACGCAGAGTGCGATCGGCAATTTCAGTAATTTCCAGGTGGGGATCCACCTCAAGCGAAATGCGTTTGAGCTCGCCCTGCTGTTCAAGCAGCGTCAGGAAGTCGCGTAAATCGTGATATTTCATGGCGTCCATTGTGGCCTCTTCGTAAGCGCTTCATTATACGGCGTTCATCATTGTGATGCTGTATTTTTGTTAAATTAGCGTGAACTCTGGCGATACATATAAGCCCTGGGAGTATATACCCATTGGGTTTCAGCCTGCGTTGAGGCGGGTATAATTAACTTAACGCATGGCTTTTGCTATGCTGGCGCTCAGAACAAGCGGATAAGAGTTATTATGCAATCCTGGTATTTACTGTACTGCAAACGTGGGCAACTTCAGCGAGCCCAGGAACACCTGGAAAGACAGGCGGTGAACTGCCTGACGCCTATGATCACCCTGGAAAAAATAGTGCGCGGTAAACGTACCACAGTCAGTGAACCACTATTCCCTAATTACATGTTTGTCGAGTTCGACCCGGAAGTGATCCACACCACCACCATCAACGCCACGCGTGGTGTCAGCCATTTCGTCCGTTTTGGCGCGACGCCTGCGACCGTCCCTTCTCCCGTTATTCACCAGCTTTCTATCTACAAGCCTGAAGGAATTGTTGACCCGCAAACTCCTCAGCCAGGGGACAGCGTGATTATTACTGAAGGGGCGTTTGAGGGGCTAAAAGCGATCTTCACCGAACCGGATGGCGAAGCGCGTTCCATGCTACTGCTTAACCTGTTGAATAAAGAGGTTAAGCAGAGCGTGAAAAATACCGGCTTTCGAAAAATTTAAGCCGTTTAGAAGGTCACTTCGAACAGCGTTCTGACGTTAGCATCAATGGTGGCTGACAGCCATTGAGGATCTTCTCCGCGCCAGTGGGCAATACGCTCAAGAATATGTGGCAGGTGCGCCGGTTCATTGCGCCGTGACGTCGGTTTAGGCGTTAAGTCGCGAGGAAGTAGGTAAGGCGCATCAGTTTCGATCAGTAGTCTTTCTACCGGAATAAACGGCAGCAGTTCCCGCAGTTCCATCCCCCGACGCTCATCACAGACCCAGCCGGTAATACCAATATAAAGCCCTCGGTCCACGCAGTCCTGCATCTCCTGGCGCGAGCCGGTGAAACAGTGCAGCACCGCGCCGGGCAGGCTGTCCAGCCACGGCTCCAGCAACGTCAGAAAACGCTCATGGGCATCCCGACAATGCATGAAAATCGGCATCTGCAGTTCAGCGGCAATGCGCAGTTGTGCCTCAAAAGCACGTTCCTGCTCCTGTGGCGTGGAGAAATTGCGATTGAAATCCAGACCGCACTCGCCAATAGCGACCACCTCAGACTGGTTTGCCAGCGCGATAATCTCGTCTTCCGTTGAGGATTGCCATTGGCTACTGTCATGCGGGTGCACGCCAGCCGTGGACCAGCAATGTGGATAATGTTGCGCCAACTTCAGCGCCTGTTGGCTTTCGTGCAGGTTTGTTCCGGTCAGAAGCATACCGTTTACGCCCGCAGCAAAGGCGCGCGCCACAACATCATCCCTGTCTTTCGCAAATTGTGAACTGGTTAAATTAACGCCAATATCAAACATGCTACCTCCCATATGACAACCGCCCTGACGGGCGGTTGAATTTACTCTTCTGTTTTCTCGGTGGCTTCGGCTTCTTTTGCTTCTTCAGCCTCGTTGTCCTCATCTCGCGTACGTCGCTTACCGACATAGAAACGAGAGAAGAAAACGCCCACCTCGAACAGGCAGTACATCGGTATCGCCAACAGCGTTTGCGAGAAGACATCTGGCGGGGTCAGTAGCATCCCGACGACAAATGCGCCCACCACAACGTAAGGGCGTTTCTTGCGTAAATCATCAGGCGTCGTAATGCCCATCCAGCATAGCAGCACGATGGCGACCGGAACCTCAAAAGAGACACCGAAAGCCATAAACAGCGCCATTACGAAACTGAGATAGCTGGCAATGTCCGTCGATACCTGCACGCCTTGCGGAGCCGTGTTGGCCAGAAAACCAAACGCCAACGGAAAGACGACAAAATAGGCGAATGCCATGCCGATGTAGAACAACAACGAACTAGAAACCAGCAGCGGCACAACCAGTCGACGTTCATGTTTATACAAAGCAGGCGCAATAAATGCCCACACCTGGTAGAGGATCACTGGCGCTGACAGGATCAGCGACACCATGAAGGTCAACTTTATTGGGGTAAAGAACGGCGAGGCCACATCGGTGGCGATCATCGTTGCACCCTGCGGCATCTGTTTAATCAGCGGCGCCGCAACCATATGGTAAATGTCGTTGGCAAAGTAAACCAACGCCAGAAAGATCACGATTACCGCAATGATGCAGTTCAGGAGTCGCTTACGCAGTTCAATAAGATGCGTAATGAGCGGTTGGGTATCTTCTACAGCCATGTTTACGGTTTATCACTCGACGAGGGGGAGGATTCGACAACAGGTGCGGCAGCTTTCTTTTCTGCATCCATCAACGTGGCGGAAGTGTTTTCCGTCTGCTCTGGCGTTTTAGCACCCGCGGATTCCGGTTTTTGCTCCGGCGAACTGGCCTGGTTTTCAGCGGCGGCAGGGGTGACCCCTTCTCGCTGCGCTTCACCGTCTTTCACCACCGGATTATGGATAGTGTGCGCTTCATCGCTCGCTTTCTCAGGATCGTGCACGCTGTAAGAACGCTTCATCGATTCCGCAGCCTCACGCAGCTCATCCATTGACGCTTTCAGCTCCGGGGTCAGATTTGTCAGGCTCGCTTTCTCTACTTTCTTCAGGCTGTCCTGAAACTCCTGAAGCTTAAGCTCCTGGGTCAGTTCATTCTGAACAGTAGTTGCAAGGGAACGCAAAGCGCGAACCCAGCCAGCAACCGTTTTTACCGCTACAGGTAATCGTTGCGGCCCCAGAACAATGAGGCCGATCACGAACACCAATAACAGTTCGCTAAAACCGATATCAAACACGGATTATACCTGCTCTTTATCTTGGCTTTTGGCGTCTTCCTTTTTCACTTCACCCTGCTTATCGGTGATGGATTTAGCAGTAAAATCAGCGTCCTGGCTGGTTTTATCTTGCTTAGGCTCATCATCACCCATCGCTTTTTTGAAGCCTTTGATCGACGCGCCAAGATCGGAACCGATGGAGCCGAGTTTCTTGGTGCCAAATAGCAGTACAACGATGACGGCAATGATCAACAACTGCCAAATACTGATACCACCCATACATGTTCCTCTGTCATAGATGATGAATTAATAAGGCCGTAGTATACGTTACACGACCTGCCTTGGGCGATGAAAAATTCAGCGCATTTTGCGCCAGCCGATCAACCAGGCTATGACGCCTCCCGCCATTAACCAGCCCGGCATAAGCCCCCACTCAGGGCGGCTTACCAGCAGGAATGTTCCACTTAGCAACAATGTTGCGCCAATGCCCAATAAATAACGGGATTGTCCCTGGCGTACATGATTCGCGTGAAGCTCGCGGGCAATCTTATCAACACTGTGCTGTAAATATTTGCCCTGGCGCAAACTGTCATACACCAGTTCAGGTATTTCTGGCATTTTTTCGACCCAGAACGGTGCTTTTTCTTTAAATGCCCTAACGAGCGCCGGAATACCGACCTGATCTTTAATCCAGGATTCGAGGAATGGCTTAGCCGTTTTCCACAAATCTAACTGCGGGTAGAGTTGTCGTCCGACACCTTCTACGTACAGCAGCGTCTTCTGGAGCAATACCAGTTGAGGCTGAACTTCCATATTGAAGCGGCGCGCAGTGTTGAACAGATTCAGCAGCACGTGACCAAAGGAAATCTCCGCCAGCGGTTTTTCAAAAATCGGCTCGCACACGGTACGAATGGCAAATTCAAACTCTTCTACGTTGGTATCCGGCGGAACCCAACCAGAATCCACGTGCAGTTCAGCAACTTTGCGGTAATCGCGGTTAAAGAACGCAATGAAGTTTTCAGCCAGGTAACGCTTATCTTCTTTGTTTAAAGAGCCCACAATCCCACAATCAATACCAATGTATTTCGGGTTTTCAGGGTGCTCATAACTGACAAAAATGTTCCCGGGGTGCATATCCGCATGGAAAAAGCTGTCGCGGAATACCTGAGTAAAGAAGACCTGAACACCACGCTCGGCCAACAATTTCATATTGGTGCCGTTCTTCTCAAGCGTGGTGACATCTGAAACCGGGATGCCGTAAATGCGCTCCATCACCATCATGTTCTGACTACAATAGTCGGAATACACTTCCGGGATGTACAGCATCGGACTATCTTCAAAATTACGTCGTAGCTGAATGGCGTTCGCCGATTCGCGCAGCAGATTCAGTTCATCGATCAACGTTTTTTCATATTCACGGACGACTTCTGTTGGTCGCAGGCGACGCCCATCTGGCAGCAGACGAGGAACCCAACGAGCCAGGCGGTAGATCAGTTTTAAATCCGCTTTGATGACCGGAAGTATGTCCGGGCGAATAACTTTGATCACCACCTCTTTGCCATTCGATTTCAACCGCGCAGTGTGGACCTGAGCAACAGACGCAGATGCCAGCGGCGTGATCTCAAAATCATCAAACCATTCCTCGACGGGCAGCCCGCCCATAGCCTCTTCGATTTGTTTTTTCGCTCTAAGCCCATCGAACGGGGCAACCCGATCCTGCAATAGCGCAAGCTGATCGGCGATGTGCGGAGGGAAAAGGTCACGACGGGTAGAGAGCATTTGCCCAAACTTGATCCACACCGGGCCCAGTTCCTGTAAAGCCAGTCTCAGCCTTTCTCCCAGCGGTTTGTCTTTATGTCGGTTGGGCATCCAGAACAACGAGTAACGCCACAACCGAAGCGGCAGCGTGATTCGCATTTTGGGGATGAGTTCATCAAGACCGTAGCTTAAAAAAGTGCGAATGATGAAATAAAGGCGCCGTACTTCACCTGGCGTCATTTGGCCTCCAGTTTTTCCAGCCGTTTGGCCAGAGATTCAACCGCGCGCTCAACGGCTGCCGTTTCTTCAGCAAACCATGCAACCTCTAGTGGACCAGGAGCCATGCGCCACTCTTCAGTGATCGCTTCGGCGACATAGCGCTGCTGGCGCTGAAAGTTATGGCACAGGAACTTCGCTCCACCACGCAAGACTTTGCTGACCCCTTCCGCGACGATATCGCCGGTATAGGGTGCTAACAGTTCTGCAGGATCCAACTCCGCCAGATCGGCCAGCGCAACAAAGTTCTGTACTACCTGGATATCGCCCTGGACTTCCAGCTCACCGCTGCGGATAAGCGTGGTGAGTTGCTGTCGGTCACGCAATTTCGGTAACACACTGGCATATGTGATTACGGTGCAATCGGCTTCGCCTTCCCATGCCCCCAGCACATCGACCTGGCGCTCGCTAAACACCAGGACTAACGGTGTTGAAAATCCTTTGAGATCAACACGCAGCACCTTCCCTTGTAAACGCGTTCTGGCTGACTTCAGCGCAGGAGAACGGTACAGAAAGGTGTTGAGCAGATTTTCAACGCCTGCGGTTACTAAGGGTTTTAAAGGCATCCCCACTCTCCTGTCAGAACTTGTAACCACGATGCAGCGCAACGACACCTGCTGTCAGGTTGTAGTAATCAACGCTTTCGAACCCGGCATCTTGCATCATTGCTTTTAAGGTGTCCTGATCGGGATGCATACGGATGGACTCCGCCAAATAACGGTAGCTGTCCGCATCGCTTGCTACCATTGAACCTATGCGCGGCAGAACATGGAAAGAGTATGCGTCGTAGGCTTTGCTCAACGGTTCGATGATGGGTTTGGAGAATTCCAGCACCAGTAGACGTCCGCCCGGCTTCAATACGCGGTACATGGAGCGCAATGCTTTGTCTTTATCCGTTACGTTGCGCAGACCGAAAGAGATGGTGATGCAGTCAAACGTGTTGTCAGGGAAAGGTAATGCTTCCGCATTCGCCTGAACGTACTCAACGTTACCTACCACGCCAATATTACGCAGCTTTTCGCGACCCATTTTGAGCATTGAGTCATTGATATCCGCCAGCACAACTTTGCCGGTTTCACCAACCATGCGAGAGAATTTCGCCGTCAGATCGCCGGTACCGCCTGCTAAATCGAGAACGGTTTGCCCGCGACGCACGCCACTGCAATCAATGGTGAAGCGCTTCCACAAACGATGAATGCCAAATGACATTAAGTCATTCATAACGTCATATTTAGACGCCACAGAATGAAAAACGTGGGCCACCATGTCAGCTTTCTGCTCTTTAGCGACGGTCTGAAAGCCAAAGTGCGTCGTTTCTTGTGAATTATCCACCATCTCAGTGCCTGCTCATCCAAAAAATGTTCGAGAAGTGTAACAGATTGGGCCAATTTGCCCTACCCTTCTACCGGGTTCAACTACCCCAAATGGACTAGTTTGATTGCTGATTTATCGCTTCATCCTCGGGGTAAGACGCATCTTGTTGCGTCTCAGGGACCGAGCGCAAGCGGTATTCTTCATCCTGTGTAGTAGCTTGTTCAGCCAGCTCAGGATTAATCTCGCGCTTAATTTCCACGCCTAAACTACGAAACGCTTCTGCCTGCGACAGGACGTTTCCACGACCGGAAGAGAGTTTTTTCATCGCCTGTCGGTAGTTGTCCTGGGCTTTGTCCAGGCTTTGGCCTATTGCCGACATATCATCCACAAACAACCGCATCTTGTCATAAAGTTTGCTGGCCCGATCGGCAATTTGTTGCGCATTACGACTCTGATGCTCGTAGCGCCACAGGTTGGCGATCGTGCGCAATGCCACCAACAGCGTGGTAGGACTCACCAGCATAATGTTATTTCTAAGTGCTTCGGTAATCAGTTCGGGCTGTCTGTCGAGCGCCAGCAAAAAAGCGGGCTCAACGGGGATAAACATCAACACATAGTCAAGCGTACGCAGCCCAGGAAGCTGCTGATAATCTTTGCGACCCAGTAGTCGAATATGGTTGCGCACCGAGGCGATGTGCTCCTGCAATGCACTTTCGCGGGTGTATTCATCTTCTGCGTTAAAATAGCGCTCATAGGCGACCAGCGTCATTTTCGCATCGATCACCACATCTTTACCCTGCGGTAGCCGAACGATGACATCAGGCTGCATTCGCGAACGGGCGTCGTTTTCGATGCTAACCTGGGTTTCATATTCATAACCTTCACGCAGACCAGAGGCTTCGAGTACCCGCGTGAGTACGACCTCTCCCCAGTTACCCTGCGTTTTGTTATCGCCTTTTAATGCCCGCGTCAGGTTTACCGCTTCCTGCGCCATCTGCGCATTCAGTTGCTGGAGATTACGAATTTCGTGCGCCAGGGTATGGCGTTCTTGCGCCTCTTTACCAAAGCTATCCTGAACCTGGCGACGAAAACCGTCCAGTTGTTCACGAAGCGGCGCAAGCAGGCTGTTCAGACTTTGGCGATTTTGCTCATCAACACGGCGGTTGCTGTGCTCAAAAATACGATTCGCCAGATTTTCAAACTGTTCGCTCAGACGCTGTTCGCTGTTGATCATCTGGCGGATTTTATCTTCCGCATGCTGTTGGGTTGCTTCCAGCCGGGTAGTGACTTCACGGAGATCGGCTTCCAGAGAGGTGTTGATACTGTGCAGACTGCGTAATTCGTTATTGAGTAGTTCGCACTCATCACGCCAGTGAGCTTCCTGCGAGAGCTGCTGGCGAGCGGCGCTTAGCGCAATATCCAGTTCACGTCGCTCTTCGATGAGGTCGGCACGGATTTGATCGGCGCGTGCTTTTGTCGCCAGCCACCCTACCAGTAGCCCTGCGGCTAACGCCAACACGGCACTCATCATAATTGAAATATCCACAACGCCCCCTTACAGCAACGACTTACCCGCACAAAATAGAATTGTGCTGTATAAACGTCCAGTTTAAAAGGAATTTCCTGCGAGGCACTACGCAAAATAAAAAGGCCGAACGCGTCGGCCTTTTTGAATAGAAGGGGGAATTACAGTAAACGACGCGCGGCTTCAACCACGATTTTCACCGCGTGACTTTCCGTTTGTTTCATCGTTTCCGCATTAGGGATCTCTTGCTGAGTACGGTTCACGATAACACCTGCGACCATACCGGCACGCAGACCCTGGCTTGCGCACATGGTCAGCAGCGTAGCAGATTCCATTTCGTAGTTCATGACGCCCATAGACTGCCACTCTTCCATTGAGCCTTTGAAACGGCTCACGACGCGACCAGAGAAGGTGTCATAACGCTCCTGGCCCGGGTAGAAGGTGTCAGAAGACGCGGTGACCCCCACGTGAGTGGTGGCGCCGATAGATTTCGCCGCTTCCACCAGCGCGGTGGTGCACTCGAAGTCCGCAACGGCCGGGAATTCCATTGGTGCGAAGTGCAGGCTTGCGCCGTCCAGACGAACAGATGCAGTGGTAACCAGTACATCACCTACGTTGATATGCGGCTGGATAGCGCCAGTCGTACCGATACGCAGGAAGGTACGAATGCCCAGCTGTGCCAGTTCTTCTACGGCAATAGAGGTGGACGGGCCGCCGATACCGGTAGAACAAACGATCACGGCTTTACCATCCAGCTCAGCACGCCAGGTAGTGAACTCGCGATGAGATGCCAGCTTAACCGGCTTATCCATCAGCGCGGCGATCTTTTCCACACGCTCCGGGTCGCCAGGGACGATAGCAAGCGTAGCCCCTTGTAAATCGTTCTTAGTGAGGCCGAGATGAAAAACATCAGACTTAGACATAAAAACTCCTCTGTGAATCGGTTTTGTCAGAAGAAGCAAAAACACACTTTACCGAAGGCATAAACATATTTTCGTGACAGTCATCACTATGATGTAAATCAATTGCATTCAATTACCATCAAAAAGTGATTAATGTCACATAAATGATGTGATGTAAGGAAGCCCTGCACAAAAGATAGCCCGTTTAAGGCAATGTGGTTCGTTGCATGTGTCTATAGTTAACAATGCGCTTTTTTGCTGAATATTTAAGGGTACGGAGAATACCATGACAACACGACAATCTGGCTTTGCACCTGCTGTATCTCCACCGACGTCTACCACGGTTCACACCCCGGATAATGCAATTATCGCCGGTGTAACGTCCATACCTTCACAAGGCGATGATATGCCAGCGTATCACGCACGACCAAAACAGACTGATGGCCTGCTGCCCGTAGTCATTGTCGTGCAGGAGATTTTTGGTATTCATGAGCACATTCGTGACGTTTGCCGTCGTTTGGCTCTGGAAGGGTATCTGGCTATCGCACCAGAACTCTATTTTCGCGAAGGCGATCCCAATGACTTTGCCGATATCCCTACGCTGCTTAGTGGCCTTGTCGCCAAAGTGCCCGACTCTCAGGTACTGGCCGATCTGGACCACGTCGCTAGCTGGGCCTCCCGCAACGGAGGAGATGCACACCAGTTGATGATCACCGGATTTTGCTGGGGTGGGCGCATCACCTGGCTGTATGCCGCACATAATCCGCAGTTAAAAGCGGCCGTGGCGTGGTATGGCAAACTGGTGGGTGATAAAACCCTCAACTCGCCAAAACATCCCGTTGATATCGCAACCGATCTTAACGCCCCCGTTTTGGGGCTTTATGGCGGCCAGGACACCAGCATTCCGCAAGATACCGTTGAAACAATGCGCCAGGCACTGCGCGCCGCCAATGCTAAAGCGGAAATCGTGGTCTATCCCGATGCCGGACATGCGTTCAACGCCGATTATCGCCCGAGCTATCACGAAGAGTCCGCGAAAGACGGTTGGCAGAGAATGCTGGAGTGGTTCGTGCAATACGGTGGGAAGAAATAAACGTTAATTGCCCGGTGGCAGCGACGCCTGACCGGGCCTACAACTATTGCGATTTCCTGTAACCCGGGTAAGCCCCAGCGCTTCCCGGGCACCGAATTACGCCTGACGCAAATTCTGCGCCGCTTTGACCATGTTCGCCAGCGCGGCACGGGTTTCCGGCCAGCCGCGGGTTTTCAGGCCGCAGTCCGGGTTCACCCACAGACGTTCTGCTGGAATGCGCAGCTCGGCTTTCTTCAACAGGGCTTCAATCCACTCCACGCTCGGGACGTTCGGCGAGTGAATATCGTATACGCCCGGCCCGATTTCGTTCGGATAATCGAACTCTTCAAACGATTCCAGCAACTCCATATCAGAGCGCGAGGTTTCAATGGTAATCACGTCCGCATCCAGCGCCGCAATGGAGTCCATGATGTCGTTGAACTCGCAATAACACATGTGGGTGTGGATCTGGGTTTCATCCTTCGCTACCGCCGCGTTAATGCGGAAGGCTTCCACGCCCCACTCCAGATACGCCGCCCAGTCGCTGCGACGCAGCGGCAGACCTTCGCGCAGTGCCGGTTCATCAATCTGGATGATGCCGATACCCGCCGCTTCCAGATCCGCCACTTCATCACGCAGCGCCAGCGCAATCTGCTTCGCGATGGTTTCACGCGTCACGTCTTCACGCGGGAATGACCAGCAGAGAATGGTCACCGGACCGGTCAGCATGCCTTTTACCGGTTTGTCGGTCAGCGACTGGGCATATTTCGCCCACTCCACGGTGATCGCTTCCGGGCGGCTGACGTCGCCAATCACCACCGGCGGCTTCACGCAGCGAGAGCCGTAGCTCTGCACCCAACCGTTCTGGGTGAAGACGAAGCCGTCCAGGTGTTCGCCAAAGTATTCGACCATGTCATTACGCTCGGCTTCACCGTGTACCAGCACGTCGAGACCCAGACGTTCCTGTTCAACAATCGCCTGTTTAATATGTTCCGCAATTCCGGTGCGATAGTTACCAGCATCCAGGTTGCCCTTTTTGAAATCCAGCCGCAGGCCGCGAATTTCTGTGGTTTGCGGGAATGAACCGATAGTCGTAGTCGGCCATGCCGGCAGATTAAAGCGGGCACGTTGCGCCTCGGCACGAACCGGGTAAGCGTTAGCGCGCTGGCTGTCCTGGGCGGTGATTGCTGCCAGACGTTTTTCCACTGCGGCGTTGTGTACTCGGGTAGAGTGACGACGAGCCTGAATCGGTGCGCTCCACTCGACAATTGCCGCCGTATCACCGCTATTCAATGCATCGCGCAGCAGCGCCAGCTCGCCGCATTTTTGCAGGGCGAAGGCAAACCAGCTCTTCACTTCTGCATCAAGGCGGGTTTCAACACTGAGATCGATTGGGCTGTGCAGCAGGGAGCAGGAAGAAGCCACCCACAGGTTACGTTTCCCGACGATATCTTTGATTTGTGCGTATTTTTCGCTGAGATCGGCACGCCAGACGTTGCGGCCGTTCACCAGCCCCGCTGACAGCAGCCAGTCGGCAGGCAGACGTTTATGCAACTCGGCTGCATCATCTTTGCCGTGCACGAAGTCAACGTGCAGTCCCTGCACCGGCAGGGCGGTAATGGTATCCAGGTTTGGCGTTACGCCTTCGAAGTAGGTGGTCAGCAGCAGCTTCACCTGACCCGTCAGCGCGTCATAAGCTGGTTTGAAGGCCTCCAGCCACGCTTGCGGCAATTCCAGCACCAGAGCGGGTTCGTCAATCTGCACCCACTCAATACCGCGTTTCGCCAGCTCGGCCAGCACCTGCTGGTAAACCGGCAGAATGTCGTTCAACAGGCTCAGACGGTCAAACTGATCGCCTTTCACTTTACCCAACCACAGGTAGGTTACCGGCCCCAGCAACACAGGCTTCACTTTGTGACCGAGCGCCAGCGCTTCGTCCACTTCATCCAGCAGTTGGGTCCAGGTCAGTTTGAACTGCTGACCTTTAGTGAACTCTGGCACCATGTAGTGATAGTTGGTGTTAAACCATTTGGTCATTTCTGCCGCCGCCGCGGGTTCACCCGTTGGTGCGCGGCCACGGCCAATGCGGAATAAGGTATCGATATCGACCGAGCCGTCTTTATTTTGATGGCGAGCCGGAACGTTGCCGAGCAGCAGGCTGGTGGTCAGCACGTGATCGTACCAGGCAAAATCACCCACCGGCAGCAGGTCAACGCCCGCCTGCTTCTGCTGATCCCAGTGGCGGGCACGCAGCTCGCGGCCAACGGTCAGCAAATCTTCACGGGAAGAATTTCCCGCCCAGTAGCTTTCTTGCGCTTTCTTCAACTCGCGACGCAGGCCAACGCGAGGGAAACCGAGGGTGTGATTCAATATTGTCATTTTTCTTCCTCTCTTATTTTATTGAATCTGAAGCAAAAACTCTAAATAGTTCGGTTTGCAGGAAGGCGGCGACACAGCGCATCCCCAGGAGCTTACTGAAGTAAGTGACTGGGGTAAGCGAGGAAGCCAACGCATCTGCAAGCCGAAATATGACGAGTTTTGGACGTCCAGATGTTTACACATCCATAATTGGCGGTTACTGTATATTCCTCAAGCGCAATTTGTTCATGCCGAAGTGAAGGACTTTCATGATCGAGATTAAACACCTGAAAACGCTCCAGGCGTTGCGGAATAGTGGTTCTCTGGCAGCCGCAGCGGCGACGTTGCATCAGACCCAATCCGCCCTTTCTCACCAGTTCAGCGATCTGGAGCAGCGCCTTGGCTTTCGACTTTTTATCCGTAAAAGCCAGCCTCTGCGCTTTACGCCGCAGGGAGAAATCCTGCTGCAGTTAGCCAATCAGGTGTTGCCGCAAATTGGTCGTGCGCTGCAGGCCTGCAACGAACCGCAGCAAACCCGGTTGCGAATCGCGATTGAATGTCACAGTTGTATTCAATGGCTGACGCCCGCGCTGGAGAATTTTCGTGCCAACTGGCCGCAGGTGGAGATGGACTTTAAATCCGGCGTGACGTTCGATCCGCAACCAGCGCTACAGCAGGATGAGCTGGATCTGGTGTTAACCTCCGACATCTTGCCGCGCAGCGGATTGCACTACTCGCCGATGTTCGATTTTGAAGTCCGCCTGGTACTGGCGCCTGACCATCCGTTGGCTAGCAAAACGCAAATCACGCCAGAAGATTTGGCCAGCGAGACGCTGCTCATTTACCCGGTGCAACGGAGTCGACTGGATGTATGGCGGCATTTCCTGCAACCTGCAGGCGTTAGTCCGTCGCTGAAAAGCGTGGATAACACCTTGCTGCTGATTCAGATGGTTGCAGCCAGAATGGGTATCGCGGCGTTACCTCACTGGGTGGTGGAGAGTTTTGAACGCCAGGGCCTGGTAGTGACCAAAACCCTGGGTGATGGATTGTGGAGCCGACTGTACGCCGCCGTGCGTGATGGCGAGCAGCGACAGCCGGTCACAGAAGCGTTTATTCGCTCAGCGCGGAATCACGCCTGCGATCACCTGCCGTTTGTACGGAGTGCGGAACGACCCACTTTCGATGTACCCACAGTGAAGCCACTATCACAGCCGCACCAATGATGAAGCTTGGCCAGTGAGGTTGTTGATGCCAGATAGCAAGGTTAACCAGCAGTCCGGCAGGGACATGCATATTGTTCATGATGCCCAGCGTGCCCGCATCCACCTGGGTCGCACCGTAGTTCCACATAAAGTAACCAATGCCGGACGCCGCCACGCCAAGAAAGACCAGAATTCCCCACTGTAGCGTGGTTGCAGGCATTTTCTGCGCATTGCCCAGCATGAACCAGGCCACGACAGCCACCATAAAGGCGCCCATATAAAACCAGGCAAAGGCGTTGTGCTGCGGCATTGGCCGCGTCTCCATCAGACGTTTATAGCCCACCATACCAATGGCAAAGCTGATATTGGACAACTGCACCAGCAGCAGACCGGTCCAGAAGTGGCTGGTCACCTGATCGTAACGAATGATCCCCGCACCAATCACCGCCAGTAACGCACTAAAGGCGTAACTCCAGCGCAGACGACGTCCGCTCATCAGATCATAAATCAGCGTAATGTAGAGCGGCGTCAGCACGGTAAAGAGCAGCAGTTCTGAAACCGTCAGGTACAGATAGGCGTGAAAACTCAGCATGTACATAATGCCAAGCTGCATGGCACCCACCAGCATATACAGCCCGATCGTTTTTACGCTGTGCCCACGAGTACGTAGAAACGGCAGGAACACCAGCGCAGCCAGCCCAACGCGCACCAGCACCGCAAAATAGCTATCGACATGACCGGCAAGGTACTCGCCAAACAGGCTAAAGGAAAAGGCCCACAGAATTGTGGTAATGATGAGTAACGCCACAATGGATGTCTCTTAACAAAAGGTACACCCATTGTAGCGAAGTTTTTAGTTGACAACTGGTCAACTAACGAACAGAAGGTTACTACAAAAACAGTTCACGCAGATAGTGTGGCACGGCATCGTCGGCATTAAGACCAATGACTTCCAGTTCCGGGTGCAGATCCTTCAGGCGCTGGTGGGCGTTGCCCATGATGCAGCCTTTACCTGCCATGGAGAGCATTTCCGCATCGTTCATCCCGTCGCCAAAGGCGATGCAGTCTTTCAGGCTGTAGCCCATCGCTTTTGCTACCGCTTCCAGCGCATGACCTTTCGATACGCCGCCAGCCATAACTTCCAGACAGGTAAGCGTAGAGAAGCTGACGTTGACGCGATCGCCCCAGCGGGCGTTAATCGCCTGCTCCAGCGGCAGTAGCCTTTCGTGAGAGTCGGTGGTGAAGAACACTTTGCTGACGCCCTCAGGCTCCAGTAATGCAGGTTCAAACAGTGAATAGTTAAACACCGCTTCTTTGAAGAAACGCATTTCGTCCGGACGATGGCGATTCATAAACCACTCATCATCACGATATACGTTGGTCACGATGTCCGGGTTTGCATTCACTACGCCAAACAGGTCGCTGGCAATATCGCGATCCAGGTTATGGGAAAACACCAGATTCCCGTCAGAATCATGCACGCGCGCGCCGTTGGACGTGATCATGTAGGTTTTAATGCCGAGGTTATCGCGAATTTGCCCCACATCAACATGATGACGGCCAGTCGCAAACACGAAGTTAACGCCGCGAGCGGTCAATAACTTCAGCGTCTCTTTGGCATAAGGGGACAGAGTATGGTCGGGAGAAAGCAGCGTACCGTCTAAATCAGACGCAACAACCTGATACATAAGAAAATTCAACCTCTAGGCAAAGCGGGTTCCGCTGGATGAGTTATGCTTGTCGAAAAATTCGACAATAGCGTTAAGCGCGACTGAGCGCATGGCGTCCTTTTCAAAAAGGATCTCATGGTACGCGCCTTTGATGACAAGCGGCTGCCCCCCTTCTACAGGATGGCCCGCTGCAGCGCGGAGTTCACAAAAACGATCGTGCATGCGGTTATCTACCACCCGCTCTTCTTCAGCCTGAATCAGCAGCGTCGGCGTCGCATCATCCCCGGCACCAGCCAAAACCTGTTCGCCAGCCAGAATCCCTTCACGAACCCAGTGGTAGGTGGGGCCGCCAACGCGCAGTCGCGGCTCATCCGCATAGAAGCGCAGATTGCGCCGATAGCGCTGTCGACTATGGGTTAACGCATTCATACTGAACGGCAGCGCCCGCCAGCGCCCGGTTCCCATCGCATAGCCTTCGCGGATCCGCGGATGCCCTTCAGCCCAGTCCAGAATATGGCGCACCATCCAGTCGGGAAAGCGCATCACAATACCAAACATCGGCGCACAAAGCGCGATAGCATCACACTGATTCGGGTGGCGTTGCAGGAATAACGTCGCAATCGCCCCGCCCATTGAATGCGCCAGGATATAGCGTTTTCTCCATGGGCCGGGTAGCACTTCCTGCTGCCAGAAGGCGGTTAGATCGTCGACATAATCATTAAAGTTATCGACATGACCGCGATGCGGATCCGAAAGCATACGCCCGGAACGCCCTTGGCCACGGTGATCGATAATGAGAACGTCAAAACCAGAATGAAACAGGTCATACGCCAGTTCAGCGTATTTCACGTAGCTTTCAATGCGTCCAGGACAGACGACGATGACGCGATCGTTTTTTTCTGCATGAAAACGAACAAAATGTACGGGAATATCATCCACGCCCGTAAATTCCGCTTCTTCCCGCTGACGCCAGAAATCTGTCAGTGGCCCCATGGAAAAAGCAGCAAACGCGTTTTCTCTTGTTTCCCAGTCTTTTTGCTGCTGAAACATCGGGTATCCAGCCTCGCTGACCAAGTAAAATCGTTTTTTTCGCCGTCACTGACACAACCTAACGGCAGTAGCGTATTGTGGCATAAAAATAGACAATCCGGGAGTTTCTCATGACCTTTGAATGGTGGTTCGCCTACCTGCTGACCTCTATTATTTTGAGCTTGTCCCCAGGCTCTGGCGCAATCAATACCATGACCACCGCCATCAGCCACGGATATCGCGGTGCCAGCGCGTCGATTGCGGGTTTGCAGACCGGGTTGGGTATTCATATCGTTCTGGTTGGCGTAGGACTGGGAACGCTATTTTCACGTTCGGTGATCGCATTTGAGGTGCTGAAGTGGGCGGGAGCGGCCTATCTGATTTGGCTGGGTATTCAACAATGGCGGGCGGCGGGTGCTATCGATCTGAATACCATGGCGAATACGCAATCGCGCAGCCGGCTGTTCAAACGCGCGGTCTTTGTTAATCTGACCAATCCTAAGAGCATAGTTTTTCTTGCCGCTCTGTTCCCACAGTTCATCCTGCCGCAGGAACCGCAGTTGATGCAGTACGTGGTGCTTGGCGTCACGACCATCGTGGTCGATATCATTGTGATGATCGGTTACGCGACGCTGGCCACGCGCATTGCTGGCTGGATTAAAGGGCCAAAACAAATGAAGGCGCTGAACAAAGTGTTCGGTTCGCTGTTTATGCTGATAGGCGCCCTGCTGGCATCGGCAAGGCATGCCTAGCAAATGGAACGACGCTCGCAATGAAATGCTAACAGTATGAGCGTCTGAACATGACTTTCCGTACTTTGCCGCAAAGGGAGAAAAGCCTTTTATTCTGTACTGTTAGACGTTGATTGCTAATGCCAGAATTCCGCCACATTCACCTTTCACGGATGATTAACGATGGCGGAAGTAACAACACCACATGATGCAGTATTTAAGACCTTCCTCTCCCGCGTGGAAACTGCGCGGGACTTTATCGAACTTCATCTTCCGCCCTCGTTGATCAAAATCTGCAAACTGGAAACGCTCCGTCTGGAATCAGGCAGTTTTGTGGAGGACGATCTGCGTCCCTATTTCAGCGATATTCTCTACTCACTGGAAACCACCAGCGGGCATGGCTATGTACACGTGCTCATTGAGCATCAAAGCTCACCAGACAAGCATATGTCATTTCGCCTGATGCGCTACGCTATCGCAGCGATGCAGCGTCATCTTGAGGCGGGAAACGACACTCTGCCGCTGGTTATTCCTGTTCTCTTTTACCATGGCAAGCAAAGCCCATGGCAAGGCTCAATGAACTGGCTGGATCACTTTGAGGATTCTGGAACCGCCCTTCAACTTTACAGCACACCATTTCCGTTGGTGGATGTGACGGTTATTCCAGATGATGAGATCATGCAGCATCGCAGTATGGCAGCGCTGACATTAGTACAAAAACACATTCGCCAGCGCGACATGGCGCAGCTGCTGGATAAACTTACCCGCCTGTTTATGCTGGAGAAGATGAGCGGACAACAAATAACCGTGCTGGTAAACTACATGGTGCAAGCAGGGAATACACAAGATGTTCAGACATTATTGTATAAGCTGGCACAGCGGGTGCCGCAGCATGGAGAAAAACTGATGACAATGGCGGATCAACTAAAGCAGATAGGCCGTGAAGAAGGGAGGCGCATTGCCCTTACTGATGTAGCAAAAGCGATGCTCAAGCGAGGTCTTGATACCGACGCGATTATGGAAATGACCGGCCTTTCGAAGGATGAGCTACAGAAGCTTGCGCAATAAGCCGCATACCGCCTGGGACTCCCAGGCGGGCAACAAACTTAGCGCGAAATAATCAGATGGATACCGAAGCCCGCGAACAGCGCGCCGGCAAAGCCATCGATCCACTTCGCCAGACGCTGATAGCCGCGACGCATTTTCGGTAATGCAAACAGGCTGGCAACCACGGTAAACCACGCCAGCGTTTCCACGATGATCAGCGCGAAAATGCCCCAACGCGCGCCCGTTCCTACACTATCGCCAACAAACAGCGAGAACACGGAGCCAAAATAGATAATCGCTTTCGGGTTGGCGAGGTTGGTCAACAGACCTTTTAAAAAGCTGCGTCCGCTCTGCGCCAGTTCAACCTGTGGGGCAGGGGCCGCTACGTCCTGTTTTTTAAACGCGCCGCGCAGCATCTGGTAACCCATCCAGCACAGATACAGGCCGCCGCCCACCATGATAATGGTGTGCAGCCAGGCCATTTTTTCAATAAT
Source organism: Citrobacter sp. Cpo109 (assembly GCF_030332565.1). Lineage (NCBI taxonomy): Bacteria > Pseudomonadati > Pseudomonadota > Gammaproteobacteria > Enterobacterales > Enterobacteriaceae > Citrobacter > Citrobacter sp. Cpo109. Next base: position 56,585 of record NZ_JAOWHQ010000044.1, on the reverse strand, counting down.
CAGATGCAGGCCAAGCAGCGCCACGCCAGCCCAGACCATGACGCCACAGGTAATACCCAGCACGCCCATCATGGCTTCTTTGCGCGAACGGCTAACGGCCGTTTGAGAAACAAAGAAGAAATCGGGACCGGGGCTCATCAGCGCAACGATATGCACCAACGCAACGGTGAAAAATAGCGTTAACATAAAAATGACTCGCGGGGGAATAGTTCAGTGAGTCACCATCCTGGCACTTTTTTGCCCGGCTGACTACTCTTCGTCGTCACCATCAACGTGTGCGCGAATAAGCGCCATAAACTCTTTACCGAAACGCTCAAGTTTCCGCATCCCCACACCGTTGACGCTTAGCATTTCACTCGGTGAAACCGGCATCTGCTCCGCCATTTCAATCAGCGTGGCGTCGTTGAACACCACGTACGGCGGAATGTTCTCTTCGTCGGCAATGGCTTTACGCAGCTTACGCAATTTGGCAAACAGTTTGCGATCGTAATTGCCGCCGAAGGATTTCTGCATAGCGCGCGGTTTCAGCGCCACGATTCGCGGTACCGCAAGCTGCAACGGGACTTCGCCGCGCAGAACCGGACGCGCGGCATCGGTCATCTGCAATGCGGAATGCTGAGCGATATTTTGCGTCACCAGCCCAAGATGGATAAGCTGGCGAATTACGCTCACCCAGTGTTCATGGCTTTTATCGCGCCCCATGCCATAAACCTTGAGTTTATCGTGGCCCAACTCGCGGATACGCTGATTATTCGCTCCGCGCAGAACCTCCACCACATATCCCATACCAAAGCGCTGATTGACCCGGCCAATTGTGGAAAGCGCAATCTGCGCATCGTTTAAGCCGTCGTACTGTTTTGGCGGATCGAGACAGATATCGCAGTTACCACACGGCTCCTGACGCCCCTCACCAAAATAATTCAGCAGAACCAGACGACGACAGGTTTGCGCCTCGGCAAACGCCCCCATCGCATTGAGTTTATGGCGTTCGATATCCAGCAGTTGTCCGGCAGGTTTCTCTTCGAGGCAACGGCGTAGCCATGCCATATCAGCCGGATCGTAAAACAGCATCGCTTCCGCCGGCAGGCCATCACGCCCGGCTCGGCCGGTTTCCTGGTAATAGGATTCGATGTTGCGCGGAATATCGAAATGCACCACGAAGCGTACGTTAGGTTTGTTGATCCCCATACCGAACGCCACGGTCGCCACTACGATTTGCAGGTCGTCGCGCTGGAATTTCTCCTGCACCTCGGCGCGTACAGCGTTTTCCAGCCCGGCATGATAAGCCCCGGCGCTGATGCCACGGCTTTGCAGACGCGCGGCGGTGTCTTCGACTTTGGCGCGACTGTTACAATAGATAATGCCAGACTTACCGCGCTGCTCTTGCACGTAGCGCATCAGCTGATCGAGCGGCTTAAACTTCTCCATCAGCATGTAGCGAATGTTCGGGCGGTCAAAGCTGCTGATCTGAATTAACGGATCGTTCAGTCCCAGCAGACGCACAATGTCCAGCCGGGTTGTCTCATCCGCGGTCGCGGTCAGCGCCACAAACGGCAGGGTTGGGAAACGCTGACGTAACTGGCCCAGCGCAGCGTACTCGGGGCGGAAATCATGCCCCCACTGCGAAATACAGTGCGCTTCATCAACCGCCAGCAGCACCGGATTCCAGTGCGCCAGATGCTCAAGGAAGTTATCCAGCATCAGGCGTTCGGGCGCAATATACAGTAAGCGAATCTGCCCGCTGCGACAGCCCGCCATCACCTCAAGCTGCTGTTCACGACTTTGAGTAGAATTCAGGCACGCCGCCGCCACGCCGTTGGCCAGCAGTTGATCGACCTGATCTTTCATCAGGGAAATCAGCGGGGAAACGACAACGGTGAGTCCGTTTAGCAATAACGCGGGAATTTGATAGCACAGGGATTTACCGCCGCCGGTCGGCATAACGACCAGGCAGTCGCGACCAGAGAGCACGGTATCAATGATTTCTTCCTGACCGGGGCGAAACTGTTGGTAGCCAAAGGTTTCCTGCAAAACCTGTTTAGCGCCCATTTCCAGATTCAACACTTCCGCCTGCGCCACATTAACCCCATTCGCCCGAAATAAAAACAGGCGCTATTTTCAGCGCCTGAGAGAGAAACTGCAATGATTAAAATACTCTCAATACTTATCAGAAGATATCGTTGAGCATCACGCCCACACCAACACGCGTCTGATTGAAGTTATAGTCAATCAGCGATTCGCCGTAACCACTGTAGACCTGAGTGTATAGACGCACATGCTTCGTGATGGGGTAACTGGCCCCCAGCTCTGCGCCGCCGTAACCGGTATTCCAGTTGTACTGGCCTTTCACGCTGATAACCGCGTCACCCAGGTGATACCCCATTTTCAGCTGATAGTAGCCCATGTATTTAGTGATATCAGGGTTATCGTCGGTGCTACCAATCACGTACCACGGCTTAACTTCCACCAGCCAGTTACCATTTTCAGCCATCAGACGGGTATAAAGACGGTTCCAGCTACGTGAAGTGGGATCGGATCGGCCGTTGGAGTCATGGTTATAACCCATTTCGACATCACGAAGCGTCCAACCGGCAAAGCGATAGTCTGTGGCGAAACCGAGGAACAATTGCGGTTCGTAGTTGGTTTCGCGAAACGGTGAAGACTCTTCACTGTTCGAAAGCTGCCACCAGGATTTCTGGGTATAGGAGCCGCCAAGTACCGAGTTTGGGCCTAATATCCCGCGCCAGAGCGGAAACGCCAGGCTTAGCTGAAACTTAACCTCATCTTTGCGCGCATTTTCGGACCAGCTATAACTGCTGATCGCCTCTTTGTTCATGTCGCTGGTATTGGTGTAAATAAGATAGTTGGTGTCATACGGATAAAGCGTGAAAGGGTTGTCATGTTCCTGCAGTATATTGGCGATAATACTGCCACGAACCGCCGGTGCATCATGAATCTCTTTCACTGTCGCTTCCTGCGCATACGCGGTCAACGGCAGCATAATTGCTGGTAGTAACCATCCCAGAATCGCCCGCATCGGTAATGTTCTCCTGAACCAAAATATTGATGAATTGTATAATTATCTGGCAAGTATTCTACATACTTAGCTAGTTCCTCGTTAGTTATCCCGTCCTAAAGTAGAAAACAACAAATAATAAGCATAATATCAACATTTCATTAACCATTGAGGTGTAGGGATCGTATGTCTGCCGTACTTACTGCTGAGGAAGCGCTGAAGTTAGTGGGTGAAATGTTTGTCTATCATATGCCGTTTAACCGGGCGCTGGGACTGGAGCTCGAACGCTATGAGAAAGAATTTGCTCAATTAGCCTTTAATAACCAACCGATGATGGTCGGCAACTGGGCGCAAAGCATTCTGCATGGCGGCGTGATCGCCTCGGCGCTGGACGTCGCCGCGGGGCTGGTATGCGTTGGGAGTACGCTGACCCGCCATGAAACGATCAGCGAGGACGAACTGCGTCAGCGAATGTCACGGATGGGCACAATCGATTTGCGTGTTGATTATCTGCGCCCCGGAAGAGGGAGCCGCTTTACCGCCACCAGTAGCCTGCTGCGGGCGGGCAATAAAGTCGCTGTGGCGCGCGTGGAACTGCATAACGAAGAACAGCTTTATATTGCCAGCGCAACCGCCACTTATATGGTGGGGTAAGTGCCTAAAAAAAGGTAAACTGCTGTTACATTTCTGCAATGAGTTTTCCCGATGGATGCTAAACAAACGCGGCAGGGCGTGCTACTCGCTCTTGCTGCTTATTTTATTTGGGGTATCGCTCCCGCCTACTTCAAGCTGATTTACTATGTTCCGGCGGATGAGATCCTGACGCACCGCGTCATCTGGTCATTTTTCTTTATGGTGGTACTGATGAGCATCAGCCGCCAGTGGTCAGGTGTCAAAACGCTGCTACAAACGCCAAAGAAGATCTTCCTGCTGGCGCTCTCTGCAGTGCTCATCGGCGGAAACTGGCTGCTGTTCATTTGGGCGGTCAATAATCACCATATGCTGGAAGCCAGCCTCGGCTATTTTATTAACCCACTGGTGAATATTGTGCTGGGAATGCTATTCCTCGGTGAGCGCTTTCGTCGCATGCAGTGGCTGGCGGTACTGTTAGCCGCCTGCGGCGTGCTGGTACAGCTGTGGACCTTCGGATCGCTGCCAATAATCGCGCTGGGACTGGCGTTCAGCTTTGCGTTCTATGGGCTGGTGCGCAAGAAGATTGCCGTCGAAGCACAAACCGGCATGCTGATCGAAACCCTGTGGCTTTTACCTGTCGCCGCCATCTATCTGTTTGGCATTGCGGACAGCTCAACCAGCCATATGGGGCAAAACCCCATGTCGCTCAACCTGCTGTTGATTGCCGCGGGTGTCGTGACCACCATTCCGCTGTTGTGCTTTACCGGCGCGGCAACCCGCCTGCGTCTGTCAACGCTGGGATTCTTCCAGTATATCGGGCCTACGCTGATGTTCCTGCTGGCCGTCACCTTCTATGGTGAAGTTCCGGGAACGGATAAAATGGTCACGTTTGCGTTTATCTGGGTGGCGCTGGCGATTTTCGTGATGGATGCGATTTATACGCAACGACGGGTTCGTCGGAGCTAGGGGAGTGCCGGATGGCGCTTCGCTTATCCGGCCTACAAAAGCACATCGCCGTAGGCCGGATAAAGTACAGTGATTACAGCCAGTTCTTGCGCTTAAAGTACAGATACGGCGCCAGACCCGCGAGCATCATAAAGACAATCGCGCCCGGGTAACCGAAGCTCCAGTGCAATTCCGGCATAAACTCAAAGTTCATCCCGTAGCTGGAAGCCACCAGCGTCGGCGGCAGGAATACCACAGAAACCACCGAGAAGATCTTGATGATGCGGTTCTGCTCGATGTTGATAAAGCCCATCGCCGCCTGCATCAGGAAGTTAACCTTCTGGAACAGCGATTCATTATGCGGCAGCAGGGACTCGATATCGCGCAGGATCTCACGCGCCTGCTCCAGCTGACTGCCCGGCAAACGCGCTTTACGTACCAGGAAGTTCAACGCGCGCTGGGTATCCATCAGACACAGACGTACCTTCCAGCCGATATCTTCCAGTTCCGCCAATGTCGACAGCGCTTCATCATACTCATCGCCCTGACGCCCTTCCATGATCACACGGCTGAGTTTTTCCAGGTCGCTGTAGATGTTTTCGATCTCATCCGCCAGCTGTTCAATTTTGGTTTCGAACAGGTCGAGCAACAGCTCGTAGGCGTTGCCATCCACCATCGCCTGGTTACGCGCACGCATGCGGTACAGGCGGAAGGCCGGCAGTTCGCGCTCGCGCAGAGTAAACAGGCGGCCTTCGCGAATGGTAAATGCGACGGTTGAGTTACCTGCGTGATCGTCGGCGTCTTCGTAAAAGAAGAAGGAGTGGATGTGCAGACCGTCTTCGTCTTCAAAAAAACGTGCGGATGCTTCGATGTCTTCCAGTTCAGGGCGCGTAGCCAGATTCTGGCCCAAGTCCTTTTGCACACGGTTTCGTTCTTCGTCATCCGGCTCGACTAAATCGACCCAGACCGAACTGGCCAGGTGCTCGATCTCGTCTGCCTCAAGGCGAGTTAAACGATTGTTTTCCAGTTGAAATGCGCTCAGCATGACCGGGACTCCCAATGCAAAAAATTATCGGACAGTTCGGAGGGCACACAGAAACAAATTGGGTTTCAGACCATTAAACAGCCTGACTCAGCGCGACGGGAAAAAACAGAAGGTCGCTGACAACCGCGAAGGCTATCAGCAAAAAGGGATAGCCTTAGGAGTTGATCCTGGATGACAGGATAATGAGCCAGTATCTACTGGGTGTGTCCAAGGCGAATGTCCTCTTAGCGTAATCGTGCGCGCATGTTACGCCAGCAAAATTTTGACGTCAACACGCAACGGATGGCGAAAAAGTAATAATTTCCCCTTATACAGAAAGGTTAGCAGAGGGGAATTATTTATCTATGATTTCAGAATATTAACCGACAGATAGCCGGATGGCGGCTTCGCCTTATCCGGCCTACAAATCAAAATATTACGTTCTGCGTAGGCCTGATAAGCGCAGCGACATCAGGCGATCATACCGTTTCCAGTCTGGCGTAGGCGGCAACCAGCCATTTGATCCCCTGCCCCTGGAATGCGACCTGCAAACGACTGTGTTCGCCGCTTCCTTCCAGATTAACGATGGTGCCCTCGCCAAACTTAGCGTGGCGCACGCGCTGGCCGAGCTTGTAGCCGGTATCATTTTCCGCCATTGGCGTGCCCATCCGCTGATGACTCACCGGGCGGCTGACCGTGGCACGCAGGCGAACCTCTTCAACGCACGCTTCCGGCAGTTCGCCGATAAAGCGCGACGGACGATGGTAAACCTCTTTGCCGTACAGACGACGCGTCTCGGCATAGGTCAGCGTCAGCTTCTGCATCGCGCGGGTTACACCGACGTAAGCCAGGCGGCGCTCTTCTTCGAGGCGGCCACCTTCGTCCAGCGACATCTGGCTGGGGAACATACCTTCTTCCATCCCCACGATAAACACCTGCGGGAACTCCAGACCTTTCGCCGAGTGCAGCGTCATCAGCTGTACCGCGTCCTGCCAGGTATCCGCCTGCCCTTCGCCCGCTTCCAGCGCGGCGTGAGACAGGAACGCCTGCAGCGGCATTAAGTCTTCGTCTTCTTCGTTGTAGCTGAACTGGCGCGTTGCCGTCACCAGTTCGTCTAAGTTTTCGATACGCGTCTGGCCTTTCTCACCTTTTTCCTGCTCGTACATCATGCGCAGGCCGGAGTCTTTAATCACCCGGTCAGTCTGCACGTGCAGCGGCATATCGGCGGTCTCCTGCGCCAGTGCGTCAATCAGCTCCATAAAGCGCTGTAAGGCGCTGGCGGCGCGACCCGCGAGGGCTTTTTCCTGCAACAGCTCACGACAGGCCTGCCACAACGTTAGCTGGCGGTCACGGGAGGTCTGACGCACCACATCCAAAGTACGATCGCCAATCCCGCGGGTGGGCGTATTCACCACGCGCTCAAATGCGGCGTCGTCATTGCGGTTGGCGATCAGACGCAGGTAGGAAAGTGCATCTTTGATTTCCTGGCGTTCGAAGAAGCGCATCCCGCCATAGATCCGATACGGCATGCTAGCCTGTAACAACGCCTCTTCCAGTACGCGCGACTGGGCGTTACTGCGATAAAGAATGGCGCACTGTTCCAGCGTTCCGCCGTTGTCCTGCCAGGTCTTGATGCGATTGACCACAAAGCGCGCTTCATCAAGCTCGTTGAACGCGCAGTACAGCGAGATCGGTTCGCCGTCGACGCCGTCGGTCCACAGTTTTTTACCCAGACGCCCGTTGTTGTTTTCAATCAGGGCGTTGGCCGCGCTGAGGATATTGTTAGTTGAGCGGTAGTTTTGCTCCAGGCGAATAGTTTCTGCGCCGGGGAAGTCAGTGAGGAAGCGCTGGATGTTCTCCACCTGCGCTCCGCGCCAGCCGTAGATTGACTGATCGTCATCGCCGACGATCATTACCTTACCGGTATCGCCCGCCAGCAGGCGGATCCACGCGTACTGAATGTTGTTGGTATCCTGAAATTCGTCCACCAGGATATTGGTAAAGCGTTCGCGGTAGTGCTGCAGGATATGCGGCTTGTTGAGCCACAGCTCGTGAGCGCGCAGCAGCAGCTCGGCGAAATCCACCAGCCCCGCGCGGTCACACGCTTCCTGGTAAGCCTGATACACTTTCTGCCAGGTTTGCTCAACCGGGTTGCCGTAGCTTTGCAGGTGGTGCGGACGCAGCCCTTCGTCTTTCTGGCTGTTGATGAACCACATCGCCTGACGCGGCGGCCACTGCTTCTCATCAAGGTTCATCGCCTTGATCAGACGCTTGAGCAAACGCAGTTGGTCTTCGCTGTCGAGGATCTGAAAATCCTGCGGCAGGTTTGCATCCATATGATGCGCGCGCAGCAGACGGTGGGCCAGACCGTGGAATGTACCGACCCACATACCGCCCTGGCTGGTTCCCATGATCTGGCCGATACGGTGGCGCATTTCCGCCGCCGCTTTGTTGGTAAAGGTCACCGCCATAATGGAGTACGGCGAGTTGTTCTCAACCGTCAGTAACCAGGCGATACGGTGCACCAGCACGCGCGTTTTACCACTCCCCGCGCCTGCCAGAACCAGCATGTTGCTGCGTGGCGCGGCCACCGCTTCACGCTGTTTATCATTAAGGCTGTCGAGCAGGTAAGAAACGTCCATTGGCACCGCCGCGTAAAAGTAGGTAAGGCGGATAAGCGTAGCGCCATCCGCCAAAAAGCTGGGTATATATACAGAGTTCTGCTGGTGATTATATCAGCGAGGTCAGAGATGCCAACTGTGAAATTTCGATATGCGGAAGCAAACGACTGTCTGCGGTTTGCATCAGGTCGGCATTTTCCGGTTTGATCCAGCAGGCCTGCATACCACAACGGATGGCGCCCGCGACGTCCGTTGTCAGGTCATCACCCACGTGCAGAATCTCACCCACAGGCATTTTCAGTTTTTCCGCCGCCAACGTGTACATGTCGCTAAAGGGCTTTGATCGCCCGTCGGGACCGGCGCGCAGCACAAACTCAAAGTAATCACCCAGGCCAAACAGTTCCGGCTGCGCGTTACCGTTGGTGATCGCCACCAGCGGCCATTCGCGGGCCAGCGCCTTCAGCGTGTCATGCGTCGTCTGCGGGACTTCAATGCGGCTACGCCATTTGGCAAAATTCATCATTGCCGCATTCGCCCCCATTCTGGCTTCTGCCGCTGACAACCCCGCCTCCAGCATAGCGCGCTCTACGGCACGGTGACGCCATTGGGTAACATCGTGGTAGATTTCCGGCTCGGCGTCGCGAACGGCCTGACGTAAGCGCTGTAGGTCGCTATTTTGCAGCGAATTCAACGCCGGATGGTAATTCTGTACAAACGCGAGCGCTTCCTGCTCGGTGCGTGTGATAACGGGACGGTTATCGTAAAGGGTGTCATCAAGGTCAAAGGTGAGCGCAGAAATGCGCCCCAAAGGCCGGTAAAAACGCATTATTTCCCCCGTTTGGCGCGCGGATGCGCCGCATCGTACACTGAAGCCAGGTGTTGAAAATCAAGATGGGTATAGATTTGAGTCGTGGAGAGATTGGCATGACCCAATAACTCCTGCACTCCGCGCAGATCGCCGCTCGACTCCAGCATATGCGTCGCAAAGGAGTGACGCAATTTGTGGGGATGTACGTGGCTGTTCAGCCCCTGCTTGATACCCCATTCAGCAAAGCGTTTCTGCACGTTACGCGCCGAGATACGTTTGCCCAGTTTGGACAGAAATAGCGCATCGTCATCGCTGCCAAATAGCCCGCGTAGATCCAGCCAGTGCTCAATCCACGCCACCGCGTTGCGGCCAATCGGCAGGCGACGCTCTTTACTGCCCTTACCCATCACCCACACTTCGCCGGTGTCGAGGTCGAGATGTTTAATATCCAGCCCAACCAACTCAGATAAACGCAGCCCCGCGCCGTACATCACTTCCAGCATTGCTCTATCGCGCACGGCAAGGGGATCGTTGAGATCGATATCCAGCAGACGATTAACATCGTCGACATCGATATTTTTAGGGAGATGACGCGGTGCTTTCGGCGCGGAAACGCTTTTTGCCGGATTGGCTTTCAGCTCGCCCTGATTAACCAGCCAGTCGAAGAAACTGCGTAACGCAGAGAGACGCAGCGCCAGACTCGCCGGCCCCAGTCCCTTACGACGGCTGCGAACAGCAAAACTGCGTACCATCGCAGCATCACATTGTTGCCAGCTTTGCAGACCGGTCTCTCCGGCTAACGCAATGATGGCATCAAGCTGACGCTGATAATTAAGCAATGTGACCGGGCTAAGCTGACGCTCAACGCCCAGATAGCGCAAAAAGCGCGCCACATCCTGAGAAAGGGGTGAATCGGTCATACGCGTTCAATCCAGCGCTCCAGCAGCTCCGGCAACATCAGCGAGATTTCCTGCAGCAATTGCGTGCCTTGCCCCTGCTGGTAATGATTAACGTCACGGCTGCTAAACAGCATCACGCCCAGAGAGCCATCTTGCCCGAGCATCGACATCGCCACCGAGCCTATGGCTTTCGCCTCCGGCATCATGACCAGCAATTCCGGACCATTAAGCGGCCCAAGATAGTGCTGTGACTGACCCAGACGCTGGATACGCAGCGGTTCAAAAGCCTGACGGCTTAATGCCAGATGGGTGAATTTTGATGGCGCGCCAAGTCGCCAGCGATCCGGGAACAGACGAACCGTCGCTCCGGCCAGCCCTAACTCACGCGCCCAGCGATGAAATCGCATCAGCATGTCGTCAAGACTGCTGGCCGACACCAGCCGTCCTTGCAGATTTAACAGACGATAGAACAGGCTTTCATTGGCGTTGGCTTGTTCCATCAACAACGCCATGTTCTCTTCCAGCACGTTAATATGATTACGTGCCCGCGCCATATGCCATTCCACTAAAGAGACCGTGCCCCGCACTGGGTGCGGAACTCGCATCGCTTCAACGGCCTGGGCATTACGGATAAAAAACTCAGGATTACGTTGCAGGTAATCGACGACCGCCCGGTCGTCCAGCTCCATGAGCGTTTCCTGTAGTTCTTCCCCTGGTTGCTTCATAAGTGAATAAATCCGTCGTAGACATGTGCCGCCGGGCCAGTCATATACAGCGGATGACCCGGACCTTTCCAGGCGATATCAAGTCGACCGCCCGGTAATTCCACCCTCACTTCTTCTGCCAGCAGACCCTGCTGGATACCGACCGCAACGGCAGCGCACGCACCGCTGCCGCAGGCCTGCGTTTCACCCGCGCCGCGCTCATAGACGCGCAGTCGGATATGTTCGCGTTTTACCACCTGCATAAATCCGATATTGGCGCGTTCAGGAAAGCGTTCGTGGCTTTCCAGAACCGGTCCCAGTGTTTCTACCGTGGCCGTATCAACATCATCAACCTGAATCACGCAGTGCGGGTTCCCCATTGAAACCACGCCGCACAATACTGTCTGTTCGGCCGCGCGCATAATATAGGTCTTCTCTGCTTTGTTAGCGCGAAAAGGAACCTGCGAGGGTTCAAAATTGGGTTCGCCCATATTCACCCGCACCAGCTCGTCGTCGGTTACGGTTAATACCATACGACCATTCGCGGTACTGACGCGAATATCACGTTTATTAGTCAGCCCTTTCAGGCGAACAAAACGGGCAAAACAGCGGGCGCCATTGCCACACTGTGACACTTCACTGCCGTCGGCATTAAAAATACGGTAGTGGAAATCCAGCTCCGGATCATACGGAGGCTCAACCACCAGCAGTTGATCAAATCCAACGCCGAGATGTCTGTCGGCCAGGCGGCGGATCAGCTCTGGTGAGAAAAAGACATTCTGCGTTACCGCGTCGACGACCATAAAATCGTTGCCAAGGCCATGCATTTTAGAGAATTGCATCATTCACTCCGTTCACGCGGGTACAGAAATGTAAAATCTATTTCTGCCGTTAGTAATTCACCTGAGAAGGCCCATCACTAATCCCACGATCGTTTTTCTCAGGCGTGGTGGATTGCGATTGCGGCTGAACGCTCTTGGTCGGAGGCGGCGCGGTTTTATCAGCTGGCGGGAAATAGAGCGGGCCTTTTAGCCCACACCCCGTCAGGCTGAACAGAGTAAAAATGACAGCGAGTGGCTTTAACACGTTTTTCATTATGGATTGCCTGTAAAGTTCATGCTTTCTGTTTTCTATCATCGCAGGAGAAGGCGTAAAAGCAAGAGTTTGGCTAAAAACTGCATCGCGATTTATTCCACGTTATACTGCGAGCATCACGAAAAATAGGATAAGAAAATGAACGACAGTGAATTTCATCGCCTTGCTGACACCCTGTGGATGACCATTGAAGAACGTCTGGATGACTGGGATGGCGACAGCGATATCGATTGTGAGATCAACGGCGGCGTGCTGACCATCAGCTTCGAAAACGGCAGCAAAATTATCATTAACCGTCAGGAGCCGCTGCATCAGGTGTGGCTGGCGACCAAACAGGGCGGCTACCACTTTGACCTGAAAGGCGACGAGTGGATCTGCGACCGAAGCGGCGAAACGTTCTGGGATCTGTTGGAACAGGCGGCAACACAGCAGGCGGGTGAAGAGGTGAGCTTCCGTTGATTTATTTGCCGGATGCGCTTTGCTTATCCGGCCTACTGTAGGCCCGGTAAACATAGCGCCACCGGGCAAGTTAACTCACGAGAAATACTGCTGTAACAGCGGCGTGTCGTTGTCCTGACTGGCTGGCGGAACGGCGCTAATCGGTTGGGTACGGAACGGAATCACCTGCGCGCGCCCGTCGGTTTTCACAATCTGATAGAACTGCGGCAGGTTAAAGTTGATGAAGCTGGAGCCGTAGGTAAAGCGATCGTGCGACGATGAGTAGAAACGGCTTACGTCGCGTACCAACTCCTCTTTGCTACCTTCGCAGTGGTGATACACCTCGGCCCGGTTACTTTCGTCCAGAATGTAGATATTAAAGCCCTGCTCATCACCCGTTTCTTCGAAAAAGAACTGAATAATCCCTTCGCTGGCAAAACCGTCGACCACCGACGGCAGTTTCACATGGTTGGTCTCAACCTGGACGGAAAGGCCGTGCAGTTTGTTATGTGAAATCGCACCATAGAATTCAATTGCGTTTTCCAGCTTCTGTACCGAAACGTTCAGGCGCTCGAAGAACAATCCCCACGTCTGGCCGGAAACACGCAGCGCTTTGAAACGTCCGGTTTCCTGACGGGTACTGGAGAGGCGTAGCTCGATGCACTCAGACACCAGTTGCTGCACGCGGGTGCGAATTAAACCGCGCAGATGCTGGCTATAGCAGAAGACCTCGACGCTATCCGGCGGCGCGGCATCCTGGTGCATTTTGCCCAGAATCGTTTTTAACGCTTCAATCATCGCCTGCTCGCCGTTGAAGTGCAGCGTACGCACTTCATTCCACGAGTTGCGGTACAGCAGGTCGACGCTTCCTACCAGGCAATTTTGCTCTTCGCCAAAGCTGAAGACATCCAGCTTACGGAAATCAAAATGTACCACCTGATTACGGAATGCGGCCGTTGGGTCATATTCGAGGTTAACGATAATCGCCAGATGGCGAATTTCGCATGGGCTATAGAGCGCTTTCGGCGTTGGTGCAGGCAGTCGCAGCGGGAAGTGGTGCGACACGTCGGCGACCATTTCCTGTAGCTTCGGCAAATCAACAATGCCGTTGCCCTTAATAAACAAATGCGTACGCGAGGTCAGCAGGCCGTTGAACCAGGCCCACGCCACCAGCTTGTTGAGATAGCGGTTATATTCCAGCGGCTGATGGCTGATGATCGAGTCCATGTTAGGCGCGCGGTTGTAGAGATACCAACCGGAACGGTTGGCACGGCCCGGCGGCACATGGATGAAGGTCAGATTCGGTTCCGAGAGATCCGGAGATATCTGTGGGTTCACCAGCGTGACTTTACCCGGCAACGCTTCAAACGCGGCATACAGCTTACGGGTCAGCACGCCGATATCCTGCGGGCTGGCGCTGACGCTGAGGTTATTGCGCCGCGCAAAGCGGATCAGGTTACGATAGCTCTGCATCATCGCATCGAGCAGTTCGTTATGCGCTTCGCGTACCTGGTCAATCTTCCAGTTAGCGCGGTTATCCAGCATGGTCAGACGGGCGTCATCCCAGCCCCACTCTTTCACTAACTGACTTAATACTTCACGACGCCAGCCCACGCAGGCGCGCTCACGGCTCAGTTTCTCACACACTTTTAAGTAGAAACATCGACGCACTAAATCCAGCCGCGTCGGATCTTCGATCGCCGTGAGGTACTCGGTAACGCGCTCCAGCATCATACAGTAAGGATCGAGACCAAAAGAGACGATCTCGCCGTCATGCAGGCGCTGTTTAATATCTTTCGCCAACAGGCGTGGATTTGGGTATTCCCAGGAATAGGCTTCCAGCAGCAGCGTTTTCAGCACCGCTTTGTACGGGGAGTCGATACTCTTGTACAACTGCCAGAGGCTGGCGCCAAAGTACTCTTCGGCGGAAAGCGAACTGAGCCCGCCGAGATCCAGCCATTCGTTTGGCGTAAGCACCCCCTGTGCGTAGAGCGTCATGACGTAATCGTCGTAATGCTCTTCTTCGTCGCCCGGCACCATATTCCACAGAATACGTTTACCCGCGAGGCGCACAGCGGTGCGATAGAATTCATCAAGCAACAGGATATGCTGCGTCGAGCCACAGTCTTCACCACCCAGACTGCCGCTTTCATTGTGACGGAAACGGTTTTCATCAATCAGGAAGAAACTGACTTCCACGCCCAGCGAGGCGGCCCAGCTTTCCAGCAGACTACATTTTCGCTGCAGCAGCTGGCGCTCTTCGCTATCCAGCCAGGATTGATGGCAGACCCAGATATCAAGGTCAGAGGAACAGCTTTGCCCTACCGAAGAGGTGCTGCCCATTGAGTAAACGCCGGTGATCGGCAGTTCGCCCTTGGGAGGATCCTGCGGCGACATACCGCGGTACAGTTCCAGTTCGTTCAGGTAGTGGCGTTGGGTTTCATCAGGCGTGTAAAAGCATATGCCTTTGGGAACGTTACCATCGAGGTAACCCGGCATCAGCGGATGGTGGTAGTGCAATAATGTCGGCAGCAGACTGTATACCTGCTGGAAGGCAGGTCCCATGGCAGCAAGCGCGCGATCCACACGCAGTTGATTTATGGCATCCAGTCTCTGTTTCAGAGTCTCAATATAGAGGTACAAGACGTATCGCCTGATGTTGCTATCCGTCATGTTGTCGATTGCCGCGGCGCAAGCGCTCACAATAATCGCCATCAATTCGGATAAACCGTATGTCAAAAATAACCGTTACCTGTTTTTCGCCCATATTTTTTTATGCTGTTCAGCCGAAAAAATGGTCTAAAACGTGATCAATTTAACACCTTGCTCATTGACCGTAAAGAAAGATGCGCTACATACAAGTGTAGCACCGTTCGTTACGTGTAAATTCCTTCATACGGTCGGGAGGTTTCTCGTCATTATTCACTGCCAGTGATGATGCAGCGCCTTTTCCTCTCACTTACGTTTGAGCGTAACGCTGACATCCCTTTGATAAGGATGTTAGGATGGTCAATGATTGATAATGACGGTAACAAGCATGTTAGACAATGTTTTGAGAATTGCCACACGCCAAAGCCCCCTTGCGCTCTGGCAGGCACATTATGTCAAAGACGCCTTAATGGCAAACCACCCCGGTCTGATCGTGGAGCTGGTTCCTATGGTAACCCGTGGCGATGTGATCCTTGATACCCCGCTGGCGAAGGTCGGGGGAAAAGGGTTGTTTGTTAAAGAGCTGGAAGTCGCGCTGCTGGAAAAACGCGCCGATATCGCTGTGCATTCCATGAAGGATGTGCCGGTTGAATTCCCTGATGGTCTTGGGCTGGTCACCATTTGTGAGCGAGAGGATCCGCGTGATGCTTTCGTCTCAAATAAGTACAACTCGCTGGATGAACTCCCCGCAGGCAGCATCGTCGGGACATCCAGTTTGCGCCGCCAGTGCCAGTTGGCAAAACGTCGCCCGGATCTCGTCATCCGTTCGCTGCGCGGCAACGTAGGCACGCGCCTCAGCAAACTGGATAACGGCGATTATGACGCCATTATACTGGCGGTCGCCGGATTAAAACGTTTAGGTCTTGAGTCGCGAGTCCGCACCGCTCTGCCGCCGGAAGTCTCCCTGCCCGCAGTCGGGCAAGGCGCAGTAGGCATAGAATGTCGACTGGATGATATGCGCACTCAGGCGCTGCTAGCGCCGCTCAACCATGAAGAGACCGCGCTACGCGTCAAAGCAGAACGCGCCATGAACACCCGCCTGGAAGGGGGATGTCAGGTACCTATTGGTAGCTATGCCGAAATCATCGACGGTGAGATTTGGCTACGTGCGCTGGTCGGCGCGCCTGACGGTTCACAGATGGTATGCGGAGAACGTCGCGGCGCCACACAGGATGCCGAACAGATGGGTATCTCTCTGGCAGAAGAACTGCTGGAGAACGGTGCGCGCGCCATTCTGGCGGAAGTTTATAACGGAGAAGCCCCCGCATGAGTATTCTGGTCACCCGCCCGTCTCCCGCAGGGGAAGAGTTAGTGAGCCGACTGCGCACACTGGGGCAGGTGGCCTGGAGTTTTCCGCTCATCGAGTTTTCACCTGGTCGGGAACTGGCAACGGTTGCTTCCCGACTGTCGGCGCTGACGGAGAACGATCTGGTCTTCGCCCTCTCGCAGCACGCCGTTACCTTTGCAGATGCCGAACTTCGCCAGCAAGAGAAAAGCTGGCCATCCCTTCCACGTTATTTTGCCATTGGCCGTACAACGGCGCTGGCGCTGCATACTGTTAGCGGCTTCAATATTCACTACCCTCTGGATCGGGAAATTAGCGAAGTCTTGCTACAATTACCTGAATTACAAAATATTGCGGGAAAACGCGCGCTTATATTACGCGGCAACGGTGGCCGGGAGCTGATAGGTGAAACCCTAACAGCACGCGGAGCCGATGTCGATTTTTGTGAATGTTATCAACGCAGTGCAAAACATTACGATGGTGCGGAAGAAGCGATGCGCTGGCAATCCCGTGGCGTAACCACGGTGGTTGTCACCAGCGGAGAGATGCTACAACAGCTCTGGTCGCTCATTCCGCAGTGGTATCGTGAGCACTGGTTACTACGCTGTCGGCTGTTGGTCGTCAGTGAGCGTCTGGCGCACCTCGCCCGGGAACTGGGCTGGCAAGATATTAAGGTCGCTGATAACGCCGACAACGATGCGCTACTACGCGCATTACAATAACTCTCATAATGGGATGCCATAATGACGGAACAAGAAAAATCCTCCGCCGTGGTTGAAGAGACCAGGGAGGCCGTGGAAACCACGTCACAGCCAGTCAATACTGAAAAAAAGAGTAAGAACAGCACGGCGCTGATTCTGAGCGCTGTGGCGATTGCTATTGCGCTGGCTGCAGGCGTTGGGTTATACGGCTGGGGGAAACAACAGGCAACAACACAAACGGCAACCAGCGATGCGCTGGCGAACCAGCTGACGGCACTGCAAAAAGCGCAGGAAAGCCAAAAAGCTGAGCTGGAAGGTATTATTAAACAGCAGGCAACGCAGCTGGATGAAGCCACTCGCCAGCAGGCCGCGCTGGTCAAACAGCTTGATGAAGTCCAGCAAAAAGTCGCCACCATCTCCGGCAGCGATGCTGGTACATGGCTGCTGGCGCAGGCTGATTTTCTGGTGAAACTGGCCGGTCGCAAATTATGGAGCGATCAGGACGTCACCACCGCCGCGGCGCTGTTGAAAAGCGCCGACGCCAGTCTGGCAGATATGAACGACCCGAGCTTAATTACCGCCCGTCGCGCGATTACTGACGACATTGCGAGCCTCTCTGCGGTGACTCAGGTCGACTATGACGGCATTATCCTGAAAGTGAATCAGCTCTCTAATCAGATTGATAACCTGCGTCTGGCCGACAACGACACCGACGATTCTCCAATGGACTCAGACAGCAGCGAGCTTTCCAGCTCAATTAGCGAATGGCGCGTCAATCTGCAAAAAAGCTGGCAGAACTTTATGGACAGCTTTATCACTATTCGCCGTCGTGATGAAACCGCCGTCCCGCTGCTGGCGCCGAACCAGGACGTTTACTTACGTGAAAATATCCGTTCCCGCCTGTTAGTGGCTGCCCAGGCCGTGCCGCGTCATCAGGAAGAGACATACCGCCAGGCGCTGGAAAATGTCTCCACATGGGTGCGTGCTTACTACGACACCGACGATGCAGCGACCAAAGCGTTCCTTGAAGAAGTAGACCAACTGAGCCAGCAAAGCATCAGTATGGATGTTCCAGAAACGCTGCAGAGCCAGGCTATTCTCGACAAGTTAATGCAGACCCGCGTACGTAATTTACTGGCGCAGCCTGCCACAGCACCGGTAGCAGCAGCGCCAGCGCCTTCGACAGACGCTCCGGCAACCGCGCCGCAAGGAGAATAATGATGCTAAAAGTATTGTTGCTCTTTGTGCTGTTGATCGCCGGGATCGTCGTCGGTCCGATGATAGCCGGTCATCAGGGTTACGTGCTGATCCAGACGGATAACTACAATATCGAAACCAGCGTGACGGGCCTGGTGATCATCCTGATCGTCGCCATGGTCGTCCTGTTTGCGATTGAATGGCTGTTGCGCCGAATTTTCCGCACCGGCGCACATACCCGTGGGTGGTTTGTGGGTCGTAAGCGTCGTCGCGCCCGTAAGCAGACCGAACAGGCGCTGCTCAAACTGGCAGAAGGTGACTATCAGCAGGTTGAGAAGCTGATGTCGAAAAATGCCGATCATGCAGAACAGCCGGTAGTGAATTACCTGCTGGCGGCAGAAGCGGCTCAGCAGCGCGGTGACGAAGCGCGCGCCAACCAACACCTTGAGCGTGCTGCCGAACTGGCCGGAAATGATACGATCCCGGTAGAAATCGCTCGCGTTCGCCTGCAACTGGCGCGCAATGAAAATCACGCCGCACGCCACAGCGTAGACAAACTGCTGGAAGTGACGCCACGTCATCCGGAAGTACTGCGTCTGGCTGAGCAGGCTTACATTCGCACCGGCGCATGGAGCTCCTTGCTGGATATCATCCCATCCATGGCAAAAGCGCATGTGGGTGATGACGAGCACCGCGCCATGCTGGAACAACAGGCATGGGTTGGTTTGATGGATCAGGTCCGCGCCGATCAGGGCAGCGAGGGGCTGCGTGCATGGTGGAAAAACCAGAGCCGTAAAACCCGTCATCAGGTTGCTTTGCAGGTAGCGATGGCTGAACATCTGATTGAGTGTGACGATCACGATACGGCTCAGCAGGTCATCATTGATGGTTTGAAACGTCAGTACGATGACCGCCTGGTGCTGCCGATCCCGCGTCTGAAAACCAATAACCCGGAACAGATAGAAAAAGTGCTGCGCCAGCAGATTAAAGCCGTGGGCGATCGCCCGTTGCTGTGGAGTACGCTGGGTCAGTCGTTAATGAAGCATGGGGAATGGCAGGAAGCTACGCTCGCCTTCCGTGCCGCTCTCAAACAGCGCCCGGATGCCTATGACTACGCCTGGCTTGCTGACGCACTGGACAGACTGCACCAGCCGGAAGAAGCCGCCACCATGCGCCGCGATGGCCTAATGTTGACGCTGCAGAACAACAATCCCCCGCAGTAACTCCTGAATGCCCGGTGGCGCTTTCGCTTACCGGGCCTACATATTTTTCAATCGTATAAACAAAATCCTTCGAGAAGTCGCTCGAAGGATTTTGTTTATGCATAAAAAAACGCCCGCTCGGTAAGGAGCAGGCGTTAAACAGGTCTGTATGACAACATAAATGGGTGCTTCACTCAACGTTATGTCCATGGTGTTTGATGAGGCTTGAACGACATCTGTCTGTGGACGATAAGCACCGTAAACGGCTCTGCATCATTCCTGAGTTTATGAGGCCAGATGGCGAACATAAGAGATGGAATGAGCATCTACCCGCATATTATTGCACAACGCATGCCACGATTGCACTGCAAAAACCAGGTATTCGGACTTTTTAAGACTTCAGGAAATTCGCAGGTGTGAAGGCTAAGAAGGGAAAATCTGAAAACAAAAAACCCCGCCGAAGCGGGGTTCAAAATTGGTCGGCGAGAGAGGATTCGAACCTCCGACCCACTGGTCCCAAACCAGTTGCGCTACCAAGCTGCGCTACTCGCCGTTTTACTGCTTTTTGAATTTTTAGTTCAATTCTTTAAGTCGTGGTGCGAGGGGGGGGACTCGAACCCCCACATCCTAAGGACACTAACACCTGAAGCTAGCGCGTCTACCAATTCCGCCACCTTCGCATTTCACAACTTTAAATTAATGGGGTGGCTAATGGGATTCGAACCCACGACAACTGGAATCACAATCCAGGGCTCTACCAACTGAGCTATAGCCACCACTGCAAATCTTTTACGCGGTATTAAAACCACCGCAGCTCTGGCACCCTACTAAATGGTGCGCCCGACAGGATTCGAACCTGAGACCTCTGCCTCCGGAGGGCAGCGCTCTATCCAGCTGAGCTACGGGCGCTTAGCGCCGTTGCGGGGCTGGATATTACGGAGGTCTCGGTCTTCTGTCTAGTGCTTTTTTAAAATAAATTATCGTTTGGTCATGGTTTGTGCGTTTTGTCGCTTATTCCCGCAATTTATGGGCTGTGCCATGACGATTCAGACCAAAAACCTTATAAATGAGCGTCACGGCCAGTAAGAAACCCATGCCAACAAAAAGCGACATTCGGGTATCTTCATTAAAGTACATGCCAATTAATACGCAAATCAGGAACGCCATCGTCAAATAATTCGCCCACGGGAACAGAATGGAGCGGAATGGATGACTGGCAATCGCCGCTTTATGCGCCTGACGGAAACGCAACTGGCTTATCAGGATCACAAACCACGGCACCATCCCCGGCAACACGCTGGCACTATAGACATAAACAAACACGCGCTGCGGGTTAGGAATGATGTAGTTCAGGCATGAGCCAATCAGCAGGATCGCGATAGAAATAGCCACTCCGGCAACCGGCACGCCATGGCGTGATACTTTTCCAACAACGGCAGGAAGCTGGCGATTCTTTGCCAGCGCGTAGAGCATACGCCCACAGCTGTACATGCCGCTGTTACAGCCAGACAGCGCCGCCGTCAGCACCACAAAGTTAATAATCCCTGCCGCAGCAGTAATACCAATCTTGGCAAAGGTGAGCACAAACGGGCTACCGTTGCTGCCAATCTCATTCCACGGGAAAATAGTGACGATGACAAAAATCGCACCAACGTAGAAAATCAGAATGCGCCACAACACTTTACCCACCGCGCTACGCAGCGTGACCTGTGGATTCTTCGCTTCCCCTGCAGTGATGCCGATCAGCTCCACGCCCTGGTAAGACGCCACAACAATACACAATGCCGTCAGGAAGCCCTTCCAGCCCCCAGCAAAGAAGCCACCGTGCTCGGTCAGGTTGCCAAAACCAATCGCCTGGCCGCCATTGCCGAAGCCGAAGAAAATCACCCCAACCCCAATGACGATCATCACAATGATGGTGGTCACTTTGATCATGGCAAACCAGAACTCAATTTCACCATACAGGCGAACCGCAGCGAGGTTTGCCAACGCAACCAGTCCGACTGCGATCAGTGCGGGTATCCATTGTGCCATTTCCGGGAACCAGAACTGTACGTACACCCCGATGGCGGTAATCTCTGAGATCCCCACCGCCATCCACATAAACCAGTATGACCAGGCGGTAAGATAGCCAAAGAAGGGGCTCATATAACGGTGGGCGTAAACAGCGAATGAACCGGCAACCGGCTCGAGGAATAACATCTCCCCCATAGAACGCATGATGAAAAAGACGAACAGCCCGGCGACGATATACGCCAGCAGAACCGAAGGTCCCGCCCATTTAAGGGTACTGGCGGCCCCCATAAATAGCCCAACGCCAATAGTGCCCCCAAGGGCAATTAATTCGATGTGACGAGCCTCCAGCCCACGCTGTAGCTCAGGTTTGTTCTCGGCCATAAATCCTCTTGTTGTGTTTGCATGCTGTCCGGTATTACCGGTTCTCGTTATGGGTACATCTTGTTATGCCATAACAGGCCATACGGCACCGACCGCTTAACGGTTGGCGCCAAACACACCATGGCACTGCAATGATTGTTGCGAATGGTTTCCTAAAATCGCTTAAATGGCAATTAAAGCATTCAAAAAATAAATAGATTGTGCGAGAAAGCAGCGATAATGTTGTGAATAAGTAGCGTAATTAGCAGATCACGCTACTTACCAGAGGAGAGAGGGCGTCAGAGGTTGCCGGTATAGTGCCAGCGGAGATAGCGTAATAAGCGAAGTTGTCGAGTAATACGGCTCGGCTGCGACAATAAGCGATACAGCCACTCCAGCCCCAGATTTTGCCAGATTTTAGGTGCGCGCTTAACGTGACCGGTAAAGACGTCGTAGGTACCTCCCACGCCCATATACAGCGCGTCAGGGTGAGTCTTGCGGCAATCACGCATAAAGATCTCTTGTTTTGGCGAACCCATCGCCACCGTCACAATTTGCGCACCGCTGGCGTGAATACGCTCAAACAACGCCTGACGCTGCTCTGGGGCAAAATAACCGTCCTGACTACCCACAATGTTCACGCGCCACTGCGCACGTAGTTTTGCTTCTGTTTGCGCCAGAACTTCAGGCTTGCCACCAACCAGGAAAACAGGCGTTCCGTTTTGCCCGGCTCGCGCCATCAGCGCTTCCCAAAGGTCAGCTCCGGCCACGCGTGAAACCTGTGCCTGCGGGAATTTTTTGCGCACCGAACGCACCACGCTAATTCCATCCGCATATTTGAACTCCGCGGCGTTGATCAGCTCCCTCACTTCAGGGTTATCTTCTGCTGTCAGCATCTTCTCAGCGTTGATAGCCACCAGCGTTCCTGACCTGAGGTGTCCTTCGGCAAACAGGTAATTCAGCGCATGTTGCATATCGCGCCAGCCAATCAGTTGTAATCCGCGCAACGAATACAGCGGCGCAGTTGTGTTATCTGTCATTACGATCCTTCAATCTGTGTACGGGGCAGCGATTTGATTCGTTTATGGATGAGTCCCGCGCTATCGAATAGCCAGAACAGCAGTTTTGCCACCAGTAGGCAAACGCCGAAAATCACGAGGAAAAAGACCACTCGTGAGACAAACGAATCCAGCCCTTCACGTGCCAACACAATCATATTGAAAATGGCGCCAAAACAGAAACTGTGCAAAATCGCCGCCTTATATCGATTGGTTTCTCGGTTACCTAGCTCATACAGCCAGTCGAACCACTTGATGATGAGCCCAACAACAATCGCGCCTAATGGTATAAACAGCGCCCCGCCCATCACCACCAGTGAACCAATTAACGTCGGCGAAATCGCCAGTCCTGAGTGGTTGTTCAACACTTCCCAGGTAAAGTAGTTCGCTGAGTTGAGTACAATACTCGGCCGCCCAGGCCACAGCCAGGAGGGGATAAAGACGTAGAAGTCACGGACGATCGGCGCCAGCCCCTGGAACTCAATATTGTGGTAATTCTGCAACAACAGCGCCAGGTTCTCCCACGGCGAGAAGGTGTCGCGCGTAAGGTACAGGAACGTATAGAACGCCTCATCGCCGCTAACGCTCATTCCGTAGCGCTTCAACGCCAGCCAGAACATCCCGACAATGCCCAACACGCCTGCAGCGGCCAACATCCACAGCGAAATCCAGCCGCGAATAATGCCGATAAACAAGAAGATGGCAAACGCGATAATGATATTGGCCCGCGTCCCACCCACAATCATATAGGTCAGCAAACCAAACGCGACGGTACTCACCAGGAAGAACACCCACGCTTTGCTGTCCTGACGTAAGAAATAAACCACCAGCATTGCCGGAATGAAGAAGTAGAAGAAACGCTTCAGGGCGACGCCAGAGACTTCACTGGAAAAAATCTGGCTATAGGATTGCAGTCTGAACAGCAGGAATCCGTTGTGCATAAAGAAGATGCCCACGCTCACCAGCGCAATCGCCATCAGGATAACCCAGGTCAAATGGGCTTCAACGCGATTGATGGTAAACAGCGGCCTGCGCGGCTTATCATCTACTCGTTTGCGCAAGCGCGTTTTATACGTCACGTAGTAGACGGCATAGAAACAGGCGGCTGACAGCAAGGCCTGTAGAAGGATCTCCGGCGGAGCCACTGCCACATCAAAGCGGAACACCAGGATGCTGGTTAACGGGAATCCGAAGAAGAACGTCAGCAAGAACAACAATGAGAAGAAAACATTGAAGTTAAAACGCACGCGGCGGAACTCAAACCAGGTCAGTGTGGCGATAAACAAGGTGGAGAGCAGCCAGACCACCAGAAGACCGCTGAATTGCATCAGGCTCATACGGTTTCTCCTGAAGCAATGCGCAGCGCGTTGTGCCACGGCTGCAGATAATTCGGGCTAAAGAAGGTAATAGTATTTTTATCTACCGATGCCAACTGGCGCTGCGCTTCACGTACGACGCCTTCATTGAGATCATCAGTGGTAAATAACACCGGAAGATTTTGTTCCACCATATCCTGCCAGAAGGGATTTTCACGGTTGAGCACGCATGGGATACCCGCCTGGATCAGCAAACACAGGGTACCGATTCCCTGTTGACGGGCAAAAATAAAGTAACCCAAATCACACTGCCGCAATAATGTTAGATAGGCATCAAATTCCAGCTTTTCACTCAAAATTTGCAGATTGTCAGCGCTAAATAACGCCAGACCGGCCTGACGAACCTCATCGATATAGGCCGTATTATTGGCGGGATAACCCATCGGCACAATCACATTCACCGTGTCGCCAAACTGCTGATGGACGGCGCGAAGCGCGGCAACATGCTCATTGCTGCGATCGCCAGAGTTGCCAACCAGCACCGTCATCTTGCCGCTGCGCTGGCAATCATTGCTCATGTTATTGAGTGAAGGGTCCATTCGCGTTGGGAAATAGAGCAACTCACCCCGCACACGGGGATGTTGCTCGGCGAAATAACGTAAATCGCCCCGTGTGGCAAACACGCAGCCCACACGATTCTGTGCCATGCGGCGAATCGGGTAAAACAGGCGGAATTTCAGCCCACTGGAGACTTCGTATAAATCAGCGCCCCAGATATGCCAGTAAAACTGCGCCGGTTTAATCCCGCCACTCAGCAGCGCCAGCCACAGGCTGGTGTTGAACTGACCGTGGAAGAAGAAACGCTGTTGGCGATCCGCTTTTGCTTTCGCGATCACAGCGTCAGCAAGCGCCTTTTTCCCGCTGTAGAAGCTTAGCGATAACGCCGGGCAGCTCTCACTGAGTCCCGCATCCTGACCGGCAACCATAAACGTGCGCGCATGCTCGCTCGTCGCAGCCAGCGAGTCGTTGAAAAACCGCAGCACGGTTTGGTTATGGTGAGGGATATCCGATCCCAGAACGTGAATCAGTACAGTCATGCCCGCCTACGCCAGAGTAAAAACACGCCACAACAAAGAGAAAAATAGACGATGTACGTTGCCATATAAGCCTGTGCCGCTCCCAGCGCACCGTGTGCAGGGATCAGCCAGTGAGCAAACACCGTCAATAACATGAACTGGCTAATTTCAGCCAAAATATAAAACCGCAGCGATGCTTTCGCGATCACCAGATACCCAAAGACATACGCCCCTACTTTCAGTACATCGCCGACCAGTTGCCAGGCAAACAGATCGCGCATGGCGGTGAATTTTGCGGAGAAAAGCAGCCAGATCGCAAAATCACGCAGCAACCAAACAGTAAAGCTCGCAGCGGCAACCGCCGGTAACACGAACTTCAGCGACTTAACCACCTCGCGCGTAATGTCGCGCTTTTCGGTCAGTCGAGACAACGTCGGAAGCAAGTAAACGCTGAATGAGGCGGTAATGAATTGCAGATAAGCATCAGAGATACTGCTTACTCCCTGCCAAATCCCCACATCATCCCAACTGTACTGCGCCGCCAGCAGGTTTCGCATCATCACGTATGCCACAGGCAGCGTTACGGAGGTAATCAGCGCCATCAGGGTAAACTTGCTTAGCTGTCCAGCCAGACCGTTATCCCACGAGGGTTTCAGGTAATGCAGGGGAATTGCCCCACGCTTAATCAGCATAATAGCGGCGGGGATAACGACCAACGCGGGCACTAACGCCAGACCCAGCAAAGCGCCTTCATACCCTCCCAGGCGATAACAGCCATAATAAGCCACTACGCCCACCAGGCTACCCACAATCAGCGACAGCGCGTTACCCGCCGCATCGCGAAAGCCCTTCATCAACGCCAGCAGTAGGTTCGCCCAGGCAATACCCATCTGCACCAGCGCAACCAGTCTTACCAGCCCCTGATAATGAGTATGGCCAAACAATCCCTGACTGATTGGCGCGGCCGCCAGCAGAAAAATCACCGCCATCAGCGTAGAGAATCCCAGCACCATCGCGGAAGATGTACCGACTACCTTACGGAGCTGGGTCGGATCGTCATGGTGCTGCGCAACATATTTCGTGACGCCGTTGAAAATGCCGGCCCCCGCCAGGACACCAAGCACGGTGACCATCTGGCGGAAGTTACCCGCCTGCCCCACACCTGCCGGGCCAAACGACACCGCCAGCAGCTTCACGACCAGCAATCCTGCACCAATTTTTACCAGCGTACTGGCTGCCGTCCATAAGGACGCTTTAGCAAGCGACATATCAGGCGAAGTAGTTGAGTAAGGTCGAAATGACCGTTCGCTGGTTTACTGGCGACAGGTTGTAAAACAGCGGCAAGCGCAGCAGACGCTCGCTCTCTTTAGTGGTGAAACGATCAACACCGGCAAATACGCCGAATTTATCGCCAGCCGGACAATCATGTAGCGGGATATAGTGGAACACCGCCATAATTTCAGCTTCTTTCAAGAAGTTAATCAACGCCGTGCGATCGTCGATATCGCGCAGCTTGATATAAAACATATGGGCGTTTTGCACGCAGCCGTCCGGGACAGAAGGTAGCTCGATACGTCCGGCACGCGCCAGCGGTTCGAGAGCATCATAGTAGTTCTGCCACAGCGCCAGACGCTGCTGGTTAATACGGTCAGCCGCTTCCAGTTGCGCCCACAGATAGGCAGCCTGCAGATCGGACATCAGATAGCTGGAGCCAATATCACGCCAGGTATACTTATCCACCTGACCGCGGAAAAACTGGCTGCGGTTAGTTCCTTTTTCACGGATGATCTCTGCACGTTCGACTAATTTTTTATCATTAATCAGCGTCGCACCACCTTCACCGCCTGCGGTATAGTTTTTGGTCTCGTGGAAGCTAAAGCAACCGATGTGACCAATCGTCCCCAGCGCCCGACCTTTGTAAGTCGACATGACGCCCTGGGCCGCATCTTCCACGACAAACAGGTTATGTTTGGTCGCCAGCGCCATGATGGTATCCATTTCACAGGCTACGCCCGCGTAATGCACCGGAACGATAGCGCGGGTCTTGTCGGTGATCGCCGCTTCAATCAGCGTTTCGTCAATGTTCATGGTATCCGGGCGGATATCAACAAAGACAATTTTCGCACCGCGCAGCACGAAAGCATTGGCCGTGGAGACAAACGTATAGCTCGGCATAATGACTTCATCGTCAGGCTGGATATCCAGCAGCAATGCCGCCATCTCAAGCGATGCTGTACAGGAAGGCGTCAGCAATACTTTCTCGCTGCCAAAATGCTGTTCCAGCCACTGTTGGCAGCGACGGGTAAAACCACCGTCGCCACACAGCTTGCCGCTGTTCATCGCAGACTGCATGTAATCGAGTTCAGTGCCCACCACCGGCGGTGCGTTAAATGGAATCATCGTGTCACCTGTATAACCAATACGCGGTGCTTTCCACATTCGCACCACTGTGTATATAGCGTTTAAGCGCGGCGGTATTGCCCATTTGGGTCGCCACGCGCAATGTTGTTTTACCGCGAGCCTGCGCCCAGCAAAGGGCAGCCTGCATCAGTTCTGCTCCCGCCCCACGCCCGGCCAGCAGGCCAATTCGCGCCTCGGTCGCATTCAGTTCACGCAACGAGACATAGCCACGAATATCACCAGCCGGTGTACGAAAAACGAGGCATTGATGATCGAACGTCCCCAGCACCGCGTTTTCAATCCACTGCGCGTAAAAACGCGCGCTGGCATCTGCGGCATACCACGGGGCGCGAAAACGACTTTGCGCGAACGCCTGTCCTGCCAGTTGGCGTAATGCAGGGATATCCGTAGTTTGTGCGACCTGCGCACCGAGGTCGCCATACGCACACGTCACCGGCAGCACAAAATCCACTTCACCTTCAACCAGTGAGAAGCCCAACTGTTGCAGGGCGTCTAATTCCTGGGTATTGGCGGCAGGAATTTTTGCCTGTACCCGCGACCAGGGCTGCAACACATCCGCAGTCAGAACCGGCGCGTGTTGGTCAAAACGCACAATGGCGCTATTCACGCCAAAGAACGTATTTTCCCAGCTAAGCGGCTCAATACTGGCGCGGACGAGCACGGAGTAGCTCCAGCAGGTATTGACCATAACCCGTTTTGGCCAGTGAACTGGCAGCACGCTTCACGCCTTCGTCATCCAGCCAACCGTTACGCCAGGCGATTTCTTCCAGACAGGCTATTTTAAAGCCCTGACGTTTTTCCACCGTCTGCACAAACGTGCTCGCTTCGATAAGACTGTCGTGCGTACCGGTATCCAGCCAGGCAAAACCACGCCCGAGCAATTCGACCGTCAAATGCCCATCATCAAGGTACATCTGGTTAATAGACGTTATCTCCAGCTCCCCACGCTCAGAAGGTTTTACGCGTTTTGCATATTCCACCACCTTGCTGTCATAGAAATAGAGACCAGTCACTGCCCAGTTGGATTTTGGTGCTTTCGGCTTCTCTTCCAGCGAGATAGCTCGAAAATTGTCGTCAAACTCCACGACACCAAAACGTTCAGGATCCATCACCTGGTAACCAAACACCGTCGCGCCTTGCATTCTGGCGGCTACGTGACGCAGTTTTGGACTGAATCCCTGACCAAAGAAGATATTGTCTCCTAACACCAGACATGATGGTTCACCGTTAAGGAACGTTTCACCAATGATAAATGCCTGTGCTAATCCATCCGGACTGGGTTGCTCAGCATAGTGCAATTCAATGCCGAACTCAGACCCATCGCCCAGTAAGCGTTGGAAATAGCCTTTATCTTCCGGTGTAGTGATAATCAGGATTTCGCGAATTCCCGCCAGCATTAATACTGATAACGGGTAGTAAATCATCGGCTTATCGTAAATAGGCAATAGCTGCTTCGATACGCCACGCGTAATGGGATACAGGCGAGTACCTGAGCCACCCGCCAGAATGATACCTTTCATGCGTTGTCTCCTCCGGGAGCCAAAACCAGGCTGTTAGCCCTTCAGACCTAAACGTTCGCCCTGGTAACTGCCGTCCTGCACGGGTTTCCACCATGCCTGATTAGCCAGATACCACTGCACGGTTTTGCGCATTCCGCTTTCAAACGTTTCTTGCGGCATCCAGCCTAGTTCACGCGCAATTTTCGACGCGTCAATGGCATAACGCAAATCATGACCCGGGCGATCGTCCACAAAAGCGATCAAGTCGCGGTACTGCGCGATACCCTGCGGCTTTTGCGGTGCCAGCTCTTCCAACAGGCTGCAAACCGTTTCGACAACCTCCAGATTTTTACGCTCGTTATGGCCACCGATATTATAGGTTTCTCCCACCGCGCCCGTTGTCGCCACACAATAGAGCGCCCTGGCGTGATCTTCTACATACAACCAGTCACGGATCTGTTGCCCATTGCCGTAAACCGGCAACGGCTTCCCCGCCAATGCGTTGAGGATCATCAGCGGAATCAGTTTTTCCGGGAAATGGTACGGACCATAGTTGTTAGAACAGTTGGTAATCAGCGTTGGCAGACCGTAGGTACGCAGCCAGGCACGAACCAGATGATCGCTGCTGGCTTTCGACGCGGAATAAGGGCTGCTCGGCGCATACGGTGTGGTTTCGGTGAAGAAATCATCCGTAGAATGCAGATCGCCATACACCTCGTCAGTCGAGATATGGTGGAAACGAAACGCTGATTTTTTCTCGCTGGATAAATCACTCCAGTAAGCGCGCGCCGCTTCCAACAGCGTGTAGGTTCCCACGATATTAGTTTCGATAAAGGCGGCCGGACCATCAATGGAGCGATCGACGTGGCTTTCTGCCGCCAGATGCATCACGCAGTCCGGCTGATAGTGTTGAAAAACCCTGTCGAGCGAAGCTCGATCGCAGATATCGACTTTCTCAAAGGTAAAACGAGGATTCTGTGCAACCGGCTCCAGCGACATCAGGTTTCCGGCATAGGTCAGCTTATCGACCACAATTGCCACATCCTGAGTCTCCTGAATGATATGCCGTACAACCGCCGAGCCGATGAATCCCGCTCCACCGGTAACCAGAATTCGTTTCATTAGCGCCAGACCCCTTTGGTATCAACGATATATTGCTGGTGAACCGCATCGCCTTTAATGGCTTTAAATTCATTATGGTCGACCAGCAAGACCAGCACATCGGCGCTTGCCAGGGCATCGTCCAGCGCTGCCAGTTGGCACAGACCGTCCAGTTTTTTCGGCAGATGATGGATGTTCGGTTCCACCACCAATGTTTCGCCTTTGTGCCAATGCGCGATGCTTTGCGCAATTCCCATCGCCGGGCTTTCACGTAAGTCATCAATATTCGGTTTAAATGCCAGACCAAAACAGGCAATTTTCACTTCGCTGGCCCGTTTATTGGTATCCGCCAGACAGTCGGCCACGGCAGCTTTTACCTGATCAACCACCCAATGAGGCTTTCCGTCGTTTACCTCACGCGCGGTGCGAATCAATTTCGCCTGCTGCGGGTTCTGCGCCACGATAAACCACGGATCAACCGCGATACAGTGCCCGCCAACCCCCGGACCCGGTTGCAAAATATTCACGCGCGGATGGCGATTTGCCAGTCGAATCAGTTCCCAGACGTTGATCCCCTGATCGGCGCAAATCAGCGACAGCTCATTGGCGAAGGCGATATTGACGTCACGGAAGCTATTTTCAGTCAGTTTGCACATTTCCGCCGTACGGGCGTTGGTCACGACACATTCGCCCTCAAGGAAAATGTTGTACAGTTCGCTAGCACGCGCGGAACAGACGGAGGTCATTCCCCCAATCACGCGGTCGTTTTTAATCAGTTCAACCATCACCTGGCCCGGCAGCACGCGCTCTGGGCAATAAGCAATGTTAACGTCCGCGTGTTCACCGACTTGCTGCGGGAAAGTCAGGTCAGGACGCATTTCAGCCAGCCATGTGGCCATCTGTTCAGTGGCCCCGACAGGCGACGTCGATTCAAGGATCACCAACGCGCCTTTTTTCAGCACCGGTGCAAGAGACTTGGCTGCGGCTTCCACATAAACCATATCGGGTTCGTGCTCCCCCTTAAACGGAGTAGGCACAGCAATCAGATAGGCATCCGCATCTACAGGGGTTGTGGTCGCACGCAGAAATCCATTTTCGACCGCCGTTTTCACCACTGCGCCCAAATCTGGCTCAACGATATGAATTTCACCGCGATTAATGGTATCCACCGCGTGTTGATTTACATCTACGCCAATCACATGCTTTTGACGGGAAGCAAAGGCAGCCGCCGTCGGCAGTCCGATATAACCCAGCCCAATGACAGAAATGGTCGTAAAACTCATAGCGATATCCGATTATTTTTTAACGCGTGTAAAATGCGGCCACATGCCTGCCCGTCACCATACGGATTATGGGCGCGGCTCATGGTCTGATATTCATTGTCGTCATGCAGCAAACGCGTGACTTCTTCGACAATACGCTGCGGGTCGGTCCCTACCAGACGTACTGTGCCTGCAGTAATCGCTTCCGGACGTTCCGTCGTTTCGCGCATCACCAGTACGGGTTTCCCCAGAGATGGGGCTTCTTCCTGAATCCCGCCAGAGTCGGTAAGGATCAGCCAGGCGTGATTCATCAGCCAGACAAACGGCATGTAATCCTGCGGTTCAATCAGGATGACGTTTTCAACGTGACCCAGAATGCGATTAACCGGTTCGCTGACGTTAGGATTCAGGTGCACCGGATAGACAATCTGTACGTTCTGATTGGCCGCAGCAATTTCCGCCAGCGCATGGCAAATGTGTTCAAAACCGCGACCGAAGCTTTCCCGACGATGACCGGTCACCAGTATCATCTTTTTATCCGAGCTCAGGAATGGGTAATGCTCTGCCAGTTCAGCTCGCAATGCATCGCTCGCCAGTACGCGATCGCGTACCCAGATCAACGCATCAATAACCGTATTACCTGTAACGAAGATACGGCTATCAGAAATGTTTTCCCGTAACAGGTTTTGGCGCGAGTTTTCTGTTGGTGCAAAATGATACATCGCCAGATGCCCGGTCAGCGTACGGTTCGCCTCTTCCGGCCAGGGAGAGTAGAGATCGCCTGTACGTAAGCCTGCCTCCACATGCCCTACCGGGATGCGCTGATAGAACGCGGCCAGGCTAGTAGCAATGGTGGTTGTGGTATCGCCGTGAACTAACACAACGTCAGGTTTAAAATCAGCCAGAATTGGCTTTAATCCTTCCAGTATTCGGCAGGTAATTTCTGTTAGTCCCTGACCTGGCTGCATAATATTGAGATCGTAGTCAGGTACAATGGAAAAGAGGTTCAACACCTGATCGAGCATCTCCCGATGCTGCGCCGTGACGCAAACTTTTGCCTCAAAATCAGGATCTTTTGCCAGCGCATGAACCAGAGGTGCCATTTTTATGGCCTCCGGTCGCGTGCCAAATACAGTCAGTACTTTCACATCGATTCTCTTCGGATTGGCAGTGAGGGCCCAGCCCCTCACTGCAACGATATTGCTAAATCGTGCGGCGACGGGTTAACGCGACACCGGCACCGATCAGAGCCCCAACGATGCCCCACATAATCATCAGGAAGGCACGACGAGGGCTGTCACGTTTTACCGGTTCCTCCGGCGTACGCAAATAACGATAGGTCTGAAAACGCGGATCCAGAGTTGGCCCAACGTTCAGTGTGTTAAGCATGGCTCGGTTTTGGAAGTAGTCCAGATCGAAATCGGGACCAACAGATTGCAGGTTTTCGAGTCGTGCCTGCAGCATAGGACGTCCAAGCAAAAACAGTTCAGAATCGGGTAGCTCTTCAGCCGGAACGTCAGTGGAAGTACGCGAAATATTATGCTGTTCAGCAATTTTGAGAGCCTGCTCAATGTTGTGAACTCGGCGAGAGAAAATCGATTTCGCCACTTCTTCCTGGCGTTTAACCTGCGCCTTCATCTGCACAGTGCGCGCAGCCCAGGCTCCCTTTAACTCGTCGTTCAGATGACGCGCCGCACGCTGACTGGCAAACGCGACGTACTGACGCAACAGATTGTTGGCATCAGGTGCCGTTTCGGCAATCAGCTTCACGCTGTCATTGGTATTACGAACCGCATCGCCGGGCATAAACTGAATGTTATTAATCAGTTCATCCAGCATCGCCGCATCGGCTTTACTGTTACCCACCATACGTTGCTTGTAATAATCAGTCTGCTGCCAGAATTCACGGCGCGTATCCCATGAGGCAAGCTGCATGATAAATTCTTTATAGGCCTCATCCATCACTGACGGCTGATCCGCAGATGCAAGACTGGCCTTGATGTCCAGGTTACGTAAGAACTGCTGCTGAGAGTAATAGCCGCCCAACATATTAACCGTTGGCCTGTCTGAAATCGCCGTCGCGCTCCACTCCTGACGAGCAAAAAACGTATAGGCGAGAGCGACTAACGCGAAGGCGAGAGCCATACCGACGATCCACACCTTCCCTGTCCACAAAGTACGAAACAACCCACGGATGTCCAGTTCATTTTCAGCGCTCATGGCATGTTCCCCCGGTAATGGTTGTGTCATCGTACCCTCAATTTATTTGGTTAAGTTTGGTTTACTGTCACGGTTTCTACGCAACTTGCGCTTCCAGCGTTTGATAAATCTCGCTACCTTCCAGGCACGTTTAATACAATAGTCGTACAAGACAAATGCCAGTAAAAAGAGCACCAGCATCACCCATTCCGGAACGACCCGGGAATATTCAGCCAGTACACCAATGGCAGCCAGGATCGCAGCAGCCAGCGTAATCAGGACAAAAGCCTGTCGGGAGGTAAACCCGGCACGCATGATTAAATGGTGAATATGTTGACGGTCCGGGGAGAAAGGGCTCATGCCTTTACGTAAACGACGATACATGATCGCCACCATATCCATTAACGGAATAGCAATAATCCACAGTGCGGTGACCGGACTAATAGGATGCGTTTTACCTTGAGTGGTCTCCAGCAGGATCCAGATGACCGTAAAGCCAATCAGCGTACTCCCCGCATCGCCCATAAAGACCTTATAGCGCCGTCCGAGAATACCCAGGTTCAGCATGATGTAAGGCAGAATGGCGGCGATCATGGCAAAACACCAGATAGCCAGGCTTGTCTGGCCGTCAAACCACAAGATAAGCCCCATTGCGGCGAATGATACGCTGGATAGCCCGCCTAACAGACCATCAATCCCATCCACCATGTTAAAGGCGTTAATTGCAGCCCAAACGGCGAAAAGGGTAAGGAAATAGCCAAAAGGACCGAGCACCATCTCCCAAGGGCCAAAAATGAACCCAAGGCTCAACAGATAGAGCTTACCTACCGCCATCATAATGATGCCGATGATAGCCTGGATGGTCGCACGGATTTTTACACTGATATCAAAGCGGTCGTCCAGTGCACCGATAAATACCAGTACACCAGCACAAGCCAGGTAGAGAGTTGCATGCGGGATATAATAATCGGCGATGAGGAACGTAAAGCAAATGCCTGCGTAAACCGAAATCCCCCCAACCAACGGAATCAGTCCCTGATGACGTTTGCGGAAGTTGGGTTTATCCACCAATCCTATCTTTTTCGCAACCTTACGGGCAAAGAAAAGAAACAGCGTTGTGAATAAAAAAATACTGATGAGATCAGTACTTGCTGTCAGTAAATTCACTATACATACTCTCAAAGAATATCAATATATGAAGTATAACCATCCAGGCGATTATTCAGAAGAGAAACCCGATTCCATATCAGGTGGTTCTGTATGATTATTAACCACAAAATACGAATTACAACCCTTCGTCGCCAGGCGGTATGTCATACCGGATTATTATTATTGTGTCGTTAAGATTACATCCACAAAAGCAAAACGCCACGTAAAAACGTGGCGTTTTCAGATGATGCCCGAATCAGGAACGCTTCATCATATCGAAGAAGTCGTCATTGGTCTTGGTCATCGCCAGTTTGTTAATGAGGAATTCCATTGCGTCGATTTCACCCATCGGATGGATGATTTTGCGCAGGATCCACATTTTCTGCAGCTCTTCCTGGGTGGTGAGCAGCTCTTCTTTACGGGTACCGGAACGGTTGTAGTCGATAGCCGGGAAGACGCGTTTTTCAGCAATCTTACGAGAGAGATGCAGTTCCATGTTGCCGGTACCTTTAAACTCTTCGTAGATAACTTCATCCATTTTAGAGCCGGTATCAATCAGCGCAGTCGCGATGATGGTCAGGCTACCGCCCTCTTCCACGTTACGTGCAGCACCAAAGAAACGCTTAGGACGATGCAGGGCGTTGGCGTCCACACCACCGGTCAGTACTTTACCGGAAGCCGGAACCACGGTGTTATATGCACGCGCCAGGCGGGTGATGGAGTCAAGCAGAATGATAACGTCTTTCTTGTGTTCAACCAGACGTTTCGCCTTCTCGATAACCATTTCCGCAACCTGAACGTGACGGGAGGCTGGTTCGTCAAAGGTAGAGGCAACCACTTCACCTTTCACCAGACGCTGCATCTCGGTAACTTCTTCCGGACGTTCGTCAATCAGCAGCACCATCAGCACGCAGTCAGGATGATTGTATGCAATGCTCTGCGCGATGTTCTGCAGCAGCATGGTTTTACCCGCTTTCGGCGGAGCAACAATCAGACCACGTTGGCCACGACCGATCGGAGATGCCAGATCCAGTACACGCGCCGTTAAGTCTTCAGTAGAACCGTTACCACGTTCCATACGCAGACGAGAGTTTGCGTGCAGCGGCGTTAAGTTCTCAAAGAGGATTTTGTTACGGGCGTTTTCTGGTTTGTCGTAGTTAACTTCGTTAACTTTCAACAGCGCAAAGTAGCGTTCACCTTCTTTTGGCGGGCGAATCTTACCAGAAATGGTATCACCAGTGCGGAGGTTGAAACGGCGGATTTGGCTGGGAGAAACGTAGATGTCATCAGGACCGGCGAGGTAGGAGCTGTCTGCAGAGCGGAGGAAACCAAATCCATCCTGCAATATCTCCAGCACACCGTCACCAAAGATATCTTCGCCACTCTTTGCGTGCTGCTTCAGGATGGCAAAAATAATGTCCTGCTTGCGCATACGAGCCAGGTTTTCAAGGCCCATATTTTCGCCGAGAGTGATCAGCTCAGAAACCGGCGTATTCTTTAATTCGGTAAGATTCATAATGGTGTGAGTTCTTAAACTTGGGGTAAATCTCGAACTTAATGTTGTGAATGGTATGGCAGGGTCATCCATGCCTGTTTACGGCCATCAACTCATGTCTGTTCGCTGTCTGGTCACAGGAAAGTACGCAGAACTGAAACGACAAGACGGATTGAGTGACAAGCCAGGAATCTGTCCACTTCTCGCGCGAGAAACAACGGGAAGTATTGGATATAACTAGATTCAAACTTAATAAGGTATGTTTAATACGAAGTCAACACTAACTTAGCACGACTCAAGTCGGGCGTCCAGTCATCCGAATCATTTCGAAGTAGGGTCGCCCGATCATGAGACTTCCTTACGCTAAATTAGCGTCGAGGAATTCTTTCAACTGACCTTTGGACAGCGCGCCGACTTTTGTCGCCGCAACTTCACCGTTTTTAAACAGCAGCAGGGTCGGGATGCCACGGATACCATACTTCGGCGCGGTGCCTGGGTTTTGGTCAATGTTCAGTTTAGCAACCGTCAGTTTGCCCTGATATTCGTCAGCGATTTCATCCAGAATCGGAGCGATCATTTTGCACGGACCGCACCACTCTGCCCAGAAATCAACGAGGATTGCTCCGTCCGCTTTGAGTACATCCGTGTCAAAACTGTCGTCAGTCAGGTGAATAATTTTATCGCTCATAATAACTCCACAGGAATAAGCCTGGTGCATTGGTGTAGCATTAATCAACGACGTGTTGATGTAGCATTAACCAACTAAAGGTTGACTTTATTTCACCGGATACGCTTTCGTAAAGCAATAGTAAGCTGATATTCTACCACACTATGAGCAAAACACATTTAACAGAACAGAAGTTTTCCGACTTCGCCCTGCACCCAAAGGTGATAGAAGCCCTTGAAAACAAAGGCTTTCATAACTGCACGCCCATTCAGGCCCTCGCGCTGCCGCTAACGCTGGCTGGTCGTGATGTTGCCGGGCAGGCGCAAACCGGTACCGGAAAAACGATGGCGTTCCTGACGTCAACGTTTCATTATCTTCTCTCTCATCCCGCGATTGCCGATCGCAAGGTGAACCAACCGCGTGCGTTAATTATGGCGCCAACGCGTGAGTTAGCCGTGCAGATCCACGCCGATGCCGAGCCGCTGGCACAGACCACGGGTCTGAAATTAGGCCTGGCGTATGGCGGCGACGGTTATGATAAACAACTGAAAGTGCTGGAAAGCGGCGTCGATATT
Source organism: Citrobacter sp. Cpo109 (assembly GCF_030332565.1). Taxonomy (NCBI): domain Bacteria; kingdom Pseudomonadati; phylum Pseudomonadota; class Gammaproteobacteria; order Enterobacterales; family Enterobacteriaceae; genus Citrobacter; species Citrobacter sp. Cpo109. The sequence goes on along the minus strand of NZ_JAOWHQ010000044.1, from coordinate 19,114 downwards.
CTTATCGGCACGACCGGTCGTCTCATCGACTATGCAAAACAGAACCACATTAATCTGGGCGCGATTCAGGTCGTGGTGCTGGATGAAGCCGATCGTATGTACGATCTGGGCTTTATTAAAGATATCCGTTGGCTGTTCCGTCGTATGCCGCCAACCACCCAACGTCTGAACATGCTGTTTTCTGCAACCCTCTCATACCGCGTTCGCGAACTGGCGTTCGAACAGATGAATAACGCTGAGTACGTTGAAGTCGAACCGGAACAGAAAACAGGCCACCGCATTAAAGAAGAGCTCTTCTACCCTTCCAACGAAGAGAAAATGCGTTTGCTGCAAACGCTGATTGAAGAAGAGTGGCCAGATCGCGCCATTGTTTTTGCTAACACCAAGCATCGTTGTGAAGATATCTGGGGCAGCCTTGCTGCGGACGGTCATCGCGTCGGTCTGCTGACCGGTGACGTAGCACAGAAAAAACGTCTGCGTATTCTTGATGAGTTCACCCGTGGCGATCTCGACATTCTCGTTGCGACGGATGTCGCTGCGCGTGGCCTGCATATTCCAGCTGTAACGCACGTATTTAACTATGACCTGCCGGATGACTGTGAAGATTACGTTCACCGAATCGGTCGTACCGGACGTGCTGGCGCAAGCGGTCACTCTATCAGCCTGGCCTGTGAAGAGTACGCGCTGAATTTACCCGCAATCGAGACCTATATCGGCCACTCGATTCCGGTAAGCAAATATAACCCGGATGCGCTGATGACCGATCTGCCGAAGCCGTTGCGCTTAACGCGCCCGCGTACAGGCAATGGCCCACGCCGTACCGGTGGTGCTCCGCGTAATCGTCGTCGTTCAGGTTAAGAAAAGTTATGCCATACACAAAATCATTCAGCCTGTATCAAGGCGGCAAGAAAACGAATCCCGATGAGCTTACTTTAGTAAGTTATTCGGGTGAGAGAACGCAGCCAACACAGATACAGGTTGAAGGATGAAGTGTATGAATTCTACTTCGCTGTATGCGGCAATCGATCTCGGCTCGAATAGTTTTCATATGCTGGTTGTACGCGAGGTGGCAGGAAGCATCCAGACGCTCACGCGTATCAAACGCAAAGTGCGTCTGGCCGCTGGACTCAACGGTGACAACGAGCTCTCTGTTGAAGCGATGGAGCGCGGCTGGCAATGCTTGCGCTTGTTTGCAGAACGTCTGCAGGATATTCCGCATCCACAAATCCGCGTGGTCGCCACGGCAACATTACGCATCGCCGTAAATGCCGATGTGTTTATTGCCAAAGCGCAAGAGATCCTTGGCTGCCCTGTCCAGGTAATTAGCGGTGAAGAAGAAGCGCGACTGATTTATCAAGGTGTAGCCCACACAACCGGCGGTGCCGATCAGCGTCTGGTTGTGGATATTGGTGGCGCCAGCACTGAATTAGTCACCGGTTCCGGCGCACAAACCACCTCTCTGTTCAGCCTGTCGATGGGCTGCGTCACCTGGCTCGAACGCTATTTTACCGATCGTAATCTGGCACAGGAAAACTTTGACGAGGCAGAGAAGGCCGCATGTGAAGTTCTGCGCCCGGTCGCCGACAAACTGCGTTTTCATGGCTGGAAAGTTTGCGTTGGTGCCTCTGGTACCGTCCAGGCGTTGCAGGAAATCATGATGGCGCAGGGCATGGATGAGCGCATTACGCTGGCCAAACTTCAGCAGCTCAAGCAGCGCGCCATTCACTGCGGTCGTCTGGAAGAGCTGGAAATCGAAGGGTTAACGCTGGAACGTGCGCTGGTTTTCCCCAGCGGGCTGGCCATTCTGATTGCTATTTTCACCGAACTGAACATTCAATGCATGACCCTGGCCGGCGGCGCATTACGTGAAGGTCTGGTCTACGGTATGCTGCACCTGGCGGTGGATCAGGATATTCGTAGCCGCACATTACGCAATATCCAGCGTCGCTTTATGGTCGATACAGAGCAAGCACATCGCGTTGCTAATTTAGCGACTAAATTTCTCGATCAGGTAGAAAAAAAGTGGCATCTTGAACCGATTAGCCGCGAACTACTGATTAGTGCCTGTCAGCTGCATGAAATTGGCCTAAGCGTTGATTTTAAACAGGCACCACAGCATGCCGCTTATCTGGTGCGCAATCTCGATCTCCCGGGTTTTACCCCTGCGCAAAAGAAACTGCTAGCAACGCTGTTACTCAACCAGACCAATCCCGTCGATCTCTCTTCGCTCCACCAGCAAAACGCAGTGCCACCGCGCATCGCAGAGCATCTTTGCCGTTTGCTACGTTTGGCGATCATCTTCGCCAGCCGTCGCCGTGACGATCTTGTGCCGGAAATTCAAATGGATGCAAGAAACGAGCACCTGACGGTCACGCTACCAGAAGGCTGGCTGGAACATCATCCGCTGGGTAAAGAGTTAATCGATCAGGAAAGTCAGTGGCAAAGCTATGTCCACTGGCCACTGGACGTTCATTAGATGTTGGTTGCCGGATAGCGCGCGTTTACACGTATCCGGCCTACAAAATACCTACTTCGCTTTGGCTTTCGCCATCATTGCCCGAATATTAGCGATGCTGGCCTGCCCTTTTTGCATCCGCTCCTCAGCGCTCACCACTTTACGCTCTTGCTCCCAGATAACGTCATCCTGTGGCAGCTCCAGCAGGAAACGACTCGGTTCCGGACGCACCAGCTCACCGTACTGACGACGCTCTTTACACAGCGTGAAGATGAGTTCTTTCTGTGCACGCGTAATCCCTACGTAAGCCAGACGACGTTCTTCGTCGATATTGTCTTCATCGATACTGCTCTGGTGCGGCAAAAATCCTTCTTCCATTCCCACCATAAACACGTACGGGAACTCCAGCCCTTTGGAGGCATGCAGCGTCATCAATTGCACCTGATCCAGCTCTTCTTCACTCTCTCCACGTTCCATCATGTCGCGCAGAGTAAAGCGGGTAACGACCTGGGTCAGGGTCATTGGCTCTTCCAGCTCACTGCCTTCCAGCATCTCCGTCATCCAGCTGAACAGCGTATTGACGTTTTTCATACGCATTTCAGCCGCTTTCGGGCTCGGCGAGGTTTCATACAGCCAGGATTCGTAATCAATACCATGAATAAGATCGCGCACAGCGGCAACCGGTTCGCGCTCCGCCAGGCGCTGAATTTCACCCAGCCAGTGCGTAAAGCGGGTCAGAGAGTCATACCCGCGCCCGGTCAGTGTCTGGCTAAGCCCCATATCAAAGCTGGCGGTAAACAGGCTTTTATTACGCGTCATCGCCCATTCACCCAACTTTTGCAGCGTAGCCGGACCGATTTCACGCTTTGGCGTGTTTACGATGCGCAAAAATGCGCTGTCGTCATCCGGGTTGCTCAGCACACGCAGGTAGGCCAGCAGATCTTTAATTTCCGGACGCGAGAAGAACGATGTTCCGCCGGAAATTTTGTACGGGATACGGTTCTGCATTAGAAACTTTTCGAACACGCGTGACTGATGGTTGCCGCGATACAGGATGGCGTAGTCTTTATATTGAGTCTTGTTCACAAAGTGATGGGCAATTAATTCCCCGGTCACGCGTTCCGCTTCGTGCTCTTCATTATTGGCACTTAGTACCTTCAGCTCAGCACCGTAACCCAGCTCGGAAAAGAGCCGCTTTTCAAAGACGTGTGGATTGTTCGCAATGAGGATGTTCGCCGCCTTAAGGATGCGACCTGATGAACGGTAGTTTTGCTCCAGCTTCACCACCTGCAAAGCCGGAAAATCTTTGCTCAACAGTACCAGGTTCTGCGGACGGGCGCCGCGCCAGGAGTAGATCGACTGATCGTCATCGCCCACGACGGTAAAGCGCGCACGTTTCCCTACCAGCAACTTCACCAGCTCGTACTGGCTGGTGTTAGTATCCTGATATTCATCCACCAGCAGGTAGCGGATTCTGTTTTGCCAGCGCTCACGTACTTCTTCATTGCGCTGTAGCAGCAGCGTGGGAAGCAGGATCAGATCGTCAAAATCGAGGACGTTGCACGCCTTCATATGCGCGTCATACAGACCATAGCAGTGGGCAAAAATACGATCGCGCTCGCCCTTTGCGCTGGCTGCCGCCTGCGCTGGCGTCATCAGATCGTTTTTCCAGTTGGAGATCGTCGAGATCAGCTGCTGGAGAATAAGCTTATCGTTTTCGATTAGCCCTTCGGTCAGTTCCTTAAGCAAGGCCACCTGGTCAGTATCGTCAAACAACGAGAAGTTAGACTTCATCCCCAACGCCGCATATTCACGCTTAATGATATCCAGTCCCAGGGTGTGGAAGGTGGAGATCATCAACCCACGCGCCTCTTTACGACCCAGCGTTTGTGCCACGCGCTCTTTCATCTCGCGCGCAGCCTTATTGGTAAAGGTCACTGCCGCAATATGTCGTGCCTGATAGCCACATTCACGGATCAGATGGGCAATTTTGTTGGTGATAACACGCGTCTTGCCGGAACCCGCTCCCGCCAGCACCAGGCAAGGTCCGGTGACGAATTCGACGGCTTGTTGTTGTCCGGGGTTCAAACGCATAAAGGGTCACTCATGAAAGTCGGGAGGGGAGAATAACAGCGTGGTAGTATAGCCAGCCTTAACCACCCCACTCAAGGCACGATCATGGCAAAAACAGCAGCAGCAGTGCATATCCTTGTTAAAGAAGAGAAACTGGCACTGGATCTTCTGGAGCAGATTAAAAACGGCGCCGACTTCGGCAAACTGGCGAAAAAACACTCCATCTGCCCATCAGGCAAACGCGGCGGTGATTTGGGCGAATTCCGTCAGGGCCAGATGGTTCCGGCATTCGACAAAGTGGTCTTTTCCTGCCCTGTGCTGGAGCCAACCGGCCCGCTGCACACTCAGTTCGGCTACCACATCATTAAAGTGCTGTACCGTAACTAAAAAAGCCGGGTGGCGGCTACGCCTTACCCGGCCTACATTTTACGATTTTGTAGGTCGGGTAAGCGAAGCGCCACCCGACAAGATTTATTAGCCTGCGACCGCAATGCGCTTCATATCGGTCATGTAGCCACGCAGTTTCTGGCCCACTTTCTCGATAGCATGGCCGCGAATCGCATCGTTCACGTCACGCAGCTGCGCGTTGTCTACCGCGCCTTCAGCAATCGCTTTGCCCAGGTCGCCGGTCTGCAGGGTGGTCATGAACTCTTTCAGCAGCGGTACGCAAGCGTAAGAGAACAGGTAGTTGCCGTATTCTGCGGTATCAGAGATAACCACGTTCATTTCGTACAGACGCTTACGGGCAATGGTGTTGGCGATCAACGGCAGTTCGTGCAGTGATTCGTAGTAAGCAGATTCTTCGATGATGCCGGAATCCACCATAGTTTCGAACGCCAGCTCAACGCCCGCTTTCACCATCGCAATCATCAGAACGCCTTTATCAAAGTATTCCTGCTCGCCGATTTTACCGTCGAACTGGGCAGCGGTTTCGAACGCGGTTTTGCCGGTCTCTTCACGCCAGGTCAGCAGTTTCTTATCGTCGTTAGCCCAGTCAGCCATCATACCGGAAGAGAATTCACCGGAGATGATGTCATCCATGTGTTTCTGGAACAGCGGTGCCATGATCTCTTTCAGCTGTTCGGACAGCGCGTAAGCACGCAGTTTCGCCGGGTTAGACAGACGGTCCATCATCAGGGTGATGCCGCCCTGCTTCAGCGCTTCGGTGATGGTTTCCCAGCCGAACTGAATCAGTTTTTCAGCATATGCCGGGTCAGTACCCTCTTCCACCAGCTTATCGAAGCACAGCAGAGAACCGGCCTGCAGCATACCGCACAGGATAGTCTGCTCACCCATCAGATCAGATTTCACTTCCGCAACGAAGGAGGACTCCAGCACACCCGCACGGTGACCGCCAGTAGCCGCAGCCCAGGCTTTAGCAATCGCCATGCCTTCGCCTTTCGGATCGTTTTCCGGGTGAACGGCGATCAGCGTAGGTACGCCGAAACCACGTTTGTACTCTTCACGCACTTCTGTACCCGGACATTTCGGTGCCACCATCACGACGGTGATGTCTTTACGGATCTGCTCGCCCACTTCCACGATGTTGAAGCCGTGGGAGTAACCCAGCGCTGCGCCGTCTTTCATCAGCGGCTGTACAGAACGCACAACGTCGGAGTGCTGCTTGTCCGGCGTCAGGTTAACCACCAGATCAGCCTGCGGGATCAGCTCTTCGTAGGTACCCACTTTGAAGCCGTTTTCGGTCGCTTTACGCCAGGAAGCACGCTTCTCAGCAATGGCTTCTTTACGCAGTGCGTAGGAGATATCCAGACCGGAGTCACGCATGTTCAGGCCCTGGTTCAGACCCTGAGCGCCACAGCCGACGATGACCACTTTTTTACCCTGAAGGTAGCTCGCACCATCGGCGAATTCGTCGCGGCCCATAAAGCGACATTTACCCAGCTGTGCCAGCTGCTGGCGCAGGTTCAGTGTATTAAAGTAGTTAGCCATGATGGTGTACTCCGTGATGTTGTGTTGTGGTGCTTATTATTCGGTTCGCAGATTTGTATTTGCGAGATTGAATCCACATTACAACAGGAAATTTATTGCGGAAATTGATATATTCACAACGTCACATTGCAATTTATGCAACGTAGAAAATCGGAGGCTCGTCTGTGGATTTACGCGATCTGAAAATGTTCCTGCATTTGGCTGAAAGTCGTCACTTTGGCCGCAGCGCGCGGGCAATGCACGTCAGCCCATCCACGCTTTCCCGGCAGATTCAGCGCCTCGAAGAAGACCTCGGCCAGCCGCTGTTTGTGCGCGATAACCGCACGGTTACGCTGACCGAAGCAGGTGAAGAGCTGCGCGTGTTTGCCCAACAGACGCTGTTGCAGTACCAGCAGTTACGTCACACCCTCGATCAACAAGGGCCGTCGCTGTCAGGCGAACTGCATATCTTCTGTTCGGTAACTGCCGCCTACAGCCATCTGCCGCCAATCCTTGACCGTTTCCGCGCCGAGCATCCGTCAGTGGAAATTAAGCTCACCACCGGCGACGCTGCCGATGCGATGGACAAAGTGGTCACTGGTGAAGCCGATCTGGCGATTGCCGGTAAGCCCGAAACACTGCCTGGCGCGGTGGCGTTCTCGATGCTGGAGAATCTGACGGTTGTGTTGATCGCTCCGGCGCTGCCCTGCCCGGTGCGTAATCAGGTATCGGTCGATAAGCCAGACTGGTCGACGGTGCCGTTTATCATGGCCGATCAAGGTCCAGTACGCCGCCGCATCGAGCTGTGGTTCCGCCGTCACAAAATCAGCAACCCATCGATTTACGCCACGGTAGGTGGCCACGAAGCGATGGTCTCAATGGTGGCGCTGGGCTGCGGCGTGGCGCTGCTGCCGGAAGTGGTGCTAGAAAACAGCCCGGAGCCGGTGCGTAATCGCGTGATGATTTTAGAGCGCAGTGACGAAAAAACACCGTTCGAGCTTGGCGTCTGCGCGCCGAAAAAGCGGCTGCATGAACCGCTGATCGACGCGTTTTGGAAGATTGTTCTGGAACGTAAATCCGCAGAGTAGCGCCAGCGTCAGGTCTAAAATCAGTGGTAGATTCAGTATTGGCGCTCCTTTTCTGTATAATGTCGTGATCCATTGTAGTGGGGGGCTTGTTAACCATCGCGTTAAGCAGGCCAGAACAGACGGTGTCATTGCGCACTTGACAGCGAAAATACAAACTTAATTAGCCATCATTATGATAATCAAACCAAAAATTCGTGGATTCATCTGTACAACGACCCATCCGACTGGCTGCAAAGTCAACGTGGAAAAGCAGATCGAGTATGTTAAGCAGAACGGGAAAATCGAGAACGGCCCGTCTCGCGTGCTGGTGATCGGTGCTTCCACCGGTTACGGTCTGGCTTCCAGAATTTCCGCCGCCTTTGGCAGCGGTGCCGCCACTATCGGCGTATTTTTCGAAAAACCGGGCACGGATACCAAACCAGGTTCCGCAGGCTGGTATAACTCTGCAGCTTTCGACGAAGCGGCCAAGCGTGAAGGTCTGTACTCCAAAAGCATCAACGGCGATGCGTTCTCTGACGAATGCCGTGATGAAGTGATCAAACTTATCAAAGAAGACCTGGGTCAGATTGACCTGGTGGTTTACTCACTGGCTTCCCCAGTGCGTAAAATGCCGAAAACCGGTGAAATCGTCCGTTCAGCGCTGAAGCCAATCGGTGAGGTTTACACCTCTAAAGCGATCGATACCAATAAAGATCAGATCATCACCGCCAGCATTGAGCCGGCTACCGAAGAAGAAGTACAGAACACCGTCACCGTCATGGGCGGCGAAGACTGGGAACTGTGGATGGGTGCGCTGAGCGAAGCGGGCGTGCTGGCTGATGGCGTGAAAACCGTAGCCTACTCCTACATCGGTACCGACCTGACCTGGCCAATCTACTGGCACGGCGCACTGGGCAAAGCGAAAGAAGACCTCGATCGCGCGGCGGGTGAGCTGCGTAACCAGCTGGCACCGCTGAACGGTTCCGCTAACGTTGCGGTACTGAAGTCCGTCATCACCCAGGCATCTTCTGCGATTCCGGTAATGCCGCTGTACATCTCCATGGTCTTCAAGCTGATGAAAGCGCAGGGCATTCACGAAGGTTGTATTGAGCAGATCAACCGTCTGATGACCACCAGCCTGTACGGCGATAAAGTGGCGCTTGATGACAACCAGCGTATCCGTATGGATGACTGGGAACTGCGTGACGACATTCAGCAGGCATGTCGCGATCTGTGGCCGCTGATCACTACCGAAAACCTGGCGCAAGAAACTGACTATGCAGGATACAAGCAAGAATTCCTGAACCTGTTCGGTTTTGCCCTCGACGGTGTGGATTACGATGCTGACGTGAATACCGAAGTCGAATTCGACGTTATCACGCTGTAATCTGCTGATACAGTAGCAAAAAGGGTTCATGTTTTTACATGAACCCTTTTTTAATGGCTGTCGTTAACCCGCCAGGAAGAACCTGAACGCCGGGTTATGTGTTTCATCATGGCAGTCATAACCCAGTTCATTCAGCCGCGTTTCGAAATCAGGCTCGTGTTCACCCAACTCAAACGCCGCCAGTACACGACCATAGTCAGTGCCGTGACTGCGATAGTGGAACAATGAAATATTCCAGTGCGTCCCCAGGGTATGCAGGAATTTGAGCAACGCCCCCGGCGACTCCGGAAATTCGAAGCTATAAAGACGTTCCTGTAAGGGTTTCGACGGACGTCCACCGACCATATAGCGCACGTGTAGCTTCGCCATCTCGTCATCAGACAGATCCACCACGCTATAGCCGCCCTCATTGAGCAGTTGCAGGATTTCCTTACGCTCTTCCAGCCCGCGGCTCAGACGTACACCGACAAAAATGCAGGCGTCTTTCGCATCCGCAAAGCGGTAGTTAAACTCGGTCACCGAGCGCCCGCCCAGCAGTTGGCAAAACTTAAGGAAGCTGCCCTTTTCTTCCGGGATGGTCACGGCCAGCAAGGCTTCGCGCTGTTCCCCCAGCTCGCAGCGTTCGGAAACGTAGCGCAGGCCGTGGAAGTTAACGTTAGCGCCGGAAAGAACATGCGCCAGACGCTCGCCGCGAATATTATGCTGGGCGATGTATTTTTTCATCCCCGCCAGCGCCAGCGCCCCGGAAGGCTCCGCCACCGCGCGTACATCTTCGAACAGGTCTTTCATTGCCGCGCAAATAGCATCGCTATCCACGGTAATAATATCGTCGAGGTATTCCTGGCACAGACGGAAGGTTTCATCGCCAATACGTTTCACCGCCACGCCTTCGGCAAAGAGACCCACACGCGGCAGATCCACCGGATGACCGGCATCCAGCGCCGCTTTCAGACAGGCCGAATCTTCCGCTTCCACGGCAATCACTTTGATTTGCGGCATCAGCTGTTTTATCAGCACCGCCACGCCCGCCGCCAGACCACCGCCGCCAACTGGCACAAAAACGCGATCGAGATGCGCGTCCTGCTGGAGCAGCTCCAGCGCCAGCGTGCCCTGCCCGGCAATCACCATCGGATGATCGAACGGCGGCACCCAGGTAAAACCCTGCTGCTGCGACAATTCAATCGCTTTAGCTTTGGCTTCATCAAAGTTCGCGCCGTGCAGCAGCACTTCCCCGCCGAAGCCGCGAACGGCATCGACTTTGATATCGGCGGTAGCCGTTGGCATGACAATCAGCGCCTTCACGCCTAATCGCGCAGAAGAGAAAGCGACGCCCTGAGCATGATTACCAGCCGATGCGGTAATGACGCCATGCGCTTTTTGTTCTTCGGTCAAGCCCGCCATCATGGCATAGGCACCGCGTAGCTTGAAGCTGTGAACGGGTTGACGGTCTTCGCGCTTCACCAGAATGACGTTGTCGAGGCGCGAAGAGAGTTTTTCCATTTTCTGTAGCGGCGTTACCTGTGCCGCTTCGTATACCGGCGCACGCAGTACCGCTCTGAGATACTCGGCGCCCTCAGGAGCGCCGGATAGAGGTTGTGAATCCGCCATGATCATTATCCCCCGAGCTTCGACTTATCGCGCACCGCACCTTTGTCGGCACTGGTTGCCAGGCTGGCGTAGGCGCGCAGTGCAAAGGAGACCTGACGCTGACGATCTTTTGGCGTCCAGGCTTTGTCACCGCGAGCTTCCTGCGCTTCACGGCGCGCAGCGATTTCCGCATCACTCAGTTGCAATTGAATGCCACGATTCGGGATATCGATGGCAATCATGTCACCATCTTCGATAATCGCGATATTACCGCCGCTGGCCGCTTCCGGAGAAACGTGACCAATGGAAAGCCCCGAAGTACCGCCGGAGAAACGACCGTCGGTAATCAGCGCGCAAGCCTTACCGAGGCCCATCGATTTCAGGAAGGTGGTTGGGTAGAGCATTTCCTGCATGCCTGGTCCGCCTTTCGGCCCTTCGTAGCGAATGACAACCACGTCGCCAGCCACCACTTTACCGCCGAGAATCGCTTCTACCGCATCATCCTGGCTTTCGTACACTTTTGCCGGGCCGGTGAATTTGAGGATGCTGTCATCCACGCCTGCGGTTTTTACAATACAGCCGTTTTCCGCGAAGTTACCGTACAGAACTGCCAGACCGCCGTCTTTGCTATAAGCGTGCTCCAGCGAGCGAATGCAGCCTTCAGCACGGTCGTCATCCAGCGTATCCCAACGGCAATCCTGTGAGAATGCCTGGGTAGTACGAATGCCGGCCGGGCCGGCACGGAACATTTTTTTCACCGCGTCGTCTTTGGTCAACATCACGTCATACCGATCAAGCGTTTGCGGCAGAGTCAGACCCAGCACGTTTTTCACGTCGCGGTTCAGCAGTCCGGCACGATCCAGTTCGCCTAAAATACCCAGAACGCCGCCTGCGCGGTGTACGTCTTCCATATGGTATTTCTGCGTGCTCGGCGCCACCTTACACAGCTGCGGGACTTTGCGGGACAGCTTGTCGATATCACTCATGGTGAAGTCGATTTCCGCTTCCTGCGCGGCCGCCAGCAGGTGCAGAACGGTATTGGTGGAACCGCCCATGGCGATATCCAGCGTCATGGCGTTCTCAAACGCCGCTTTGCTGGCAATGTTGCGCGGCAGGGCGGAGGCATCATCCTGCTCGTAATAGCGTTTGGTCAGCTCGACGATGCGCTTACCTGCGTTGAGGAACAGTTCTTTACGGTCGGCGTGAGTCGCCAACAGCGAACCGTTACCCGGCTGCGACAAGCCCAGCGCTTCGGTCAGGCAGTTCATCGAGTTAGCGGTGAACATACCGGAACAGGAGCCGCAGGTTGGGCAAGCGGAACGCTCAACCTGCTCGCTTTGTGAGTCGGAAACTTTCGGGTCAGCGCCCTGAATCATCGCATCAACCAGGTCAAGCTTGATGATTTGGTCAGAGAGCTTGGTTTTCCCGGCTTCCATCGGACCGCCGGAAACAAAGATCACCGGAATATTCAGGCGCAAAGAGGCCATTAACATCCCGGGGGTGATTTTGTCGCAGTTGGAGATGCAGACCATCGCATCAGCGCAGTGGGCGTTAACCATGTACTCAACGGAGTCAGCGATCAGCTCACGCGACGGCAGTGAATACAACATGCCGCCATGGCCCATGGCGATACCATCATCCACAGCAATGGTGTTGAACTCTTTCGCCACGCCGCCTGAGGCTTCGATTTGTTCGGCAACCAGCTTACCGAGATCGCGCAGGTGGACGTGACCCGGCACAAACTGGGTAAAGGAGTTCACCACAGCGATAATCGGTTTGCCGAAGTCATCATCGGTCATCCCGGTAGCGCGCCACAATGCGCGGGCACCCGCCATATTGCGGCCGTGGGTGGTGGTAGCAGAACGATACTTAGGCATGCTTGATTAACTCCCGTCTGTCTTTCCCCTTCATACTTCACGCCGCAGGTGCGTTGACCGCCTCGCTCACCCCAGTCACTTACTACAGTAAGCTCCTGGGACTTGCTGCGTTGCCGTCTTCCTGCAACGTGAATTATTTTGGGGAAATATTAATTTTGTTATTGGTTTACTGAATCCAACCAGCCGTATTTATCTTCCGTTTCACCGGTGAAGAGGCCAAAGAAGGCCTGCTGGATGCGTTTGGTGACCGGACCGCAGCGGCCTTCGCCCACCTGGATACCATCGACACTGCGTACTGGGGTGATTTCGGCCGCGGTACCGGACATGAACACTTCGTCGGCCAGGTACAGTGATTCACGGGACAACACCTGCTCACGCACTTCGATATCGAGATCTTTCGCCAGCTTAATGATCGCGTCACGGGTAATACCCGGCAGTGCAGAAGAGGTAAACGGCGGGGTAAACAGAATGCCGTCTTTTACTTCAAACAGGTTTTCGCCCGCACCTTCGGAGATGTAACCATTCACATCCAGCGCAATGCCTTCCTGATAGCCATGACGACGCGCTTCGCTACCTACCAGCAGCGAAGACAGATAGTTACCGCCCGCTTTAGCAGCAGTAGGGATGGTGTTCGGCGCAACGCGGTTCCAGGAAGAAACCATCGCGTCGATCCCCTGCTCCAGCGCTTCTGCACCAAGGTAAGCACCCCACGGGAACGCGGCGATGATCACGTCAGTGGTGTATCCCGCTGGCGGGTTAACGCCCATCCCCACGTCGCCAACAAACACCAGCGGACGAATATAGGCGCTGGTCAGATTGTTTTTACGAATCACCTCGCGGCAAGCTTCCATCAGCTCATCAACGCTCTGAGAAACCGGAAAACGATAGATCTTGGCTGAATCACGCAGACGCTGCATATGTTCGCGATGACGGAACACCACCGGCCCTTTGTGAGAATCGTAGCAACGGATGCCTTCGAATACTGAAGTACCGTAGTGCAGCGCGTGGGACATCACGTGAACCTTCGCGTCTTCCCAACGAATCATCTCGCCATTAGACCAAATGTAATCAGCTTTTTTCGTCGTCATTTTTCTTCCTTTTGCGCTCAGGCGCGGATTTGTTGTGATGTGGTTGTGCTCTGGCAGATAGCAACATGTGCAACGTCTACCAGTTTACTTAACTGACTAAACAGTAAGTCGACCGACCGGGGGCTGGCAACGGTCAATTCGATATTTATATTTTGCGCATCGCTGGCGGCTTCCATATTCATGGAGCACACCTGAAAACCACGATGGCGTACCACGCGTAAAACACGTTCTAACGTTTCCGGATTGAAACGAGCCTCAACGGCGACCTGATGTTGCATCATGATAATTTCTCCAGCATTTCTGAGTTACTGGCACCTGGCGGTACCAGAGGCCAGACATTCTCAAGTTCGTCGATTGAGACATGAAGCAGGTATGGCCCCTCGCTGTTCAGCATGGTGTCGAGTGCCGCTTCAACCTGGTCTTTACGGGTGATGTGTTGACCTGGTATGCCGAAGGCGCTGGCCAACATGAGGAAATCGGGGTTATCGGTAAGGGTGGTTTCGCTATAACGTTCCTGGAAAAACAGCTGCTGCCATTGTCGCACCATGCCTAACCGCTGGTTGTCGAGTAAGACTATTTTCAGCGGCAACTGCTTGCGTTTTACGGTGCCCAGTTCCTGTACATTCATCATGAAGGAACCGTCACCGGAGATACAGATTACCGTATCGTTCGGGCGAGCAACCTGCGCGCCAACCGCTGCTGGCAGGCCAAAGCCCATCGTACCCAGGCCGCTCGAGGTGATGAAATTTTCCGGGCGGGTGTAGGTCATATGCTGCGCCGACCACATCTGATGCTGACCAACATCCGTTGTCACTACGCTGTCCGCGGGTTTGCGATCGGACAACTGCTTCAACAACAGTGGCGCGTAGATAGCCTCACCGGGATGATCATAGCGCCAGGTATGCTCTGTGCGCAGTTCAGCGCTATGTTGACGCCATGCGTCAATCTTCAGAGATTGCTGCAATGCCGGCAGCAGAGAATTTAAATCACCTTGCAGGGCGACGTGCGCCTGGCGCAGCTTGTTCATTTCCGCCGGGTCGATATCCATGTGGATCACGCTGGCATTCGGTGCGAAGGTATTCAGCTTGCCGGTCACCCGGTCATCAAAACGCGCGCCCACTGCAATCAGTAAATCACATTCTTGCACCGCAAAATTTGCCGCTTTAGTGCCATGCATTCCCAACATACCCAAATAGTATGGGTAGTCAGCTTCTACTGCGCCCAGCCCCTTCAACGTGCAGGCGACCGGCATTTGGGTTACCGCGATAAATTCACGCAGGGCCGGGACCGCCTGCGCCATACCAACACCGCCACCGACGTACAGGATCGGTTTTTGCGCCTGCGCCAGCATTTTACGCGCCTGCTCAACATCAGCGTGCGGGAAAACCTCTACATTTTCGACGGTCGTAAAATACGGCTCCAGCGTACCGCTGGCCAGCTGGATGTCTTTCGGGATATCAACCAGAACCGGACCCGGACGACCGGAGTTCGCCACAGCGAAAGCCTCTGCCATGATGCGCGGCAGTTCTTCCAGTGACTGCACCAGGAAACTGTGTTTGGTGCAGGACAAAGACATACCCAGAACGTCCACTTCCTGGAACGCATCCGTTCCGATGAAAGGTGAGGCCACCTGACCGGTGATCGCGACCACAGGAACAGAATCTAACAGCGCATCGGCAAGGCCGGTGATCAGGTTGGTAGCGCCAGGACCCGAAGTGGCGATACACACGCCGGTTTTACCGGTCGCACGGGCATAGCCAATTGCCGCCATTGCCGCGCCCTGCTCGTGTCGGCACAACAGGTGTTCTACGCCGCCGTCATACAACGCATCGTAAACCGGCATAATTGCGCCACCAGGATAACCAAAGACGGTTTGAACCCCTTGTGCACGCAACGCATGTACCACCCACTGTGCCCCATTCATAGTTACATCCCCGCCGTAAATCTTGAGAAACAGAATTTTATGCTACCGCTCACTTTCTGCTCCTCATGTATGTTTTTAAGGTCAAAAAAAACCCCCGGACCTTTCGGTGCGGGGGTCTTAGTTCGTTAAGGCTTGTTTTCTAAGCCTTTCCTCGTCCAAGTGCAGCCCCGCACGGTGGGATAATAATCACCACCACGCTAATCACGACCAGGCTAATCACTCGTAGAAGGGCTGTCATTTTTGTATTTTCTTGCATCTTGTTCGAAGGAATACCTAAAGAGTTACCATAGAATTTGCAAATGACACAAGATATTTTTTTATTCGTTTTTCTGACGCCGTTAACGGTTTAGATAAATATCATTGTTTTTTATACAAAAAATCAAAAGTGAAAATATTTCACGTTTCAGGTGATTCTCGGCAACCCGTTCCCTACTAAAAACGTTATTCAAAAGCGTTTGCGGGCGCTATTCCAGGCTTTATGCAAGCAGTATTGAGCTACATAAAAACACGGGAATAAGCCTCTAAAAACCGTAATTATGTGAAATCTTGCCGCGATGTATTGCGACATAATGCTTTCATCAGGAGGGCTTATGTCACTATCGATTGTTCACACACGCGCTGCGCTGGGCGTGAATGCGCCAGCCATTACCATCGAGGTACATATCAGTAATGGTTTGCCTGGTTTAACCATGGTGGGATTACCCGAAACAACGGTAAAAGAAGCCCGCGATCGGGTTCGCAGTGCGATTATTAATAGCGGTTATGAATTCCCGGCGAAGAAGATAACCATAAACCTCGCTCCGGCCGATCTCCCGAAAGAAGGGGGACGATATGATTTACCTATCGCAGTTGCGCTTCTGGCAGCGTCTGAGCAGCTTACAACCCATAACCTCGATACATATGAGCTGGTAGGCGAATTAGCGCTTACAGGCGCGTTACGCGGCGTTCCCGGTGCGATATCAAGTGCAACTGAAGCTATTCGCGCAGGCAGGAGAATTATTGTCGCAAAAGAGAATGCAGCTGAAGTGGGACTGATACACGGTGAAGGGTGCCTTATTGCCGATCATCTACAGGCTGTATGCGCATTTCTCGAAGGTAAGCATGATTTAGACAGACCATCATCGGCAGATTTTACCCCCTGCGCATTAGCAGATGATCTGAGCGATGTTATCGGCCAGGAACAAGGTAAACGCGGACTGGAACTTACCGCAGCTGGCGGTCATAACCTCTTACTCATCGGGCCGCCGGGAACGGGTAAGACCATGCTGGCCAGTCGCCTGAGAGGATTGCTTCCGCCACTGAGCAATGATGAGGCACTGGAAAGCGCCGCGATTCTAAGTCTGGTCAATTCCGACACGCTACAAAAACAGTGGAAACAACGCCCTTTTCGTTCGCCGCATCACAGTGCTTCATTAACCGCCATGGTCGGTGGAGGCTCTATTCCTGCGCCAGGCGAGATATCTCTGGCGCATAACGGCATACTGTTTCTGGATGAACTTCCCGAGTTTGAGCGGCGCACGCTGGATGCACTGCGAGAGCCCATTGAGTCCGGGCAGATTCATTTATCCCGCACTCGGGCAAAAATAACTTACCCCGCGCGTTTTCAGCTTATTGCTGCCATGAATCCCAGCCCAACAGGACATTATCAGGGGAACCATAACCGCTGTACCCCAGAGCAGACACTACGCTACCTCAATCGATTATCAGGTCCATTTCTTGACCGCTTCGATCTCTCCCTCGAAATCCCCTTACCGCCGCCCGGCATACTCAGCCAGAGCCAGGTAAAAGGGGAAGATAGCGCAACAGTGAAGCAACGCGTTATGGCAGCACGAGAGCGTCAGTATCAGCGGCAGAATAAGTTAAATGCGCATCTGGACAGTCAGGATATCCATAAATACTGTCCATTGCGTAGCGACGATGCGCAGTGGCTTGAAGAAACGCTCGCGCATCTCGGATTATCCATCCGCGCCTGGTTACGCCTGATAAAGGTCGCTCGAACGATCGCGGATATAGAACAATCTGACCATATATCTCGCCAGCACTTACAGGAGGCTGTTGGGTATCGGGCGATAGACAGATTACTCATTCATTTGCAGAAACTACTGGCATAAAAAAAGGGCTTTCGCCCTTTTTTATTAATCATCAGATTCGGTGTAGTCTTCCGCACCTTCCACCTGAGGTTTCCCGCCAGACAGCGTGTGGAAGCGTTTTGGACGCTTAATGCGCGTCATGTATTTGGACCACACACGTTCAGCTTCGGTAACCGGTTCGCGCTCACCACGGCATACCGCAACAAACAGTTTTTCTTCTTCCGTTACCGGCTCACGCTTGCCCAGATCCAGCTCGTTGAAAGCATAACCGTGACGCTCAAGCAGTTGTGCTTCTTTAATGGTGAAATCACCATGACGGGAGAATCCGCGGGGATAATATTTATTATCGAAATATCGATTAGTCGTCGTAAAGCTTTCCGCCATCCTGCACGCTCCTAATTCTTTGGCCGAGCTATTTATGGCGCGGAGTATTAGTTACGCTTGACAGAGCGTCAAACAAAAGATTTAAATCATAACGACAAATAATTTTATGGAGCGAGTTGTGGATACGGAATTGTTAAAAACTTTCCTGGAAGTTAGCCGGACACGCCACTTTGGCAGGGCTGCTGAAGCGCTCTATCTGACCCAATCAGCGGTTAGTTTTCGGATCAGACAACTGGAAAATCAATTGGGTGTAAACCTGTTCACCCGACACAGAAACAATATCCGTTTAACCGCTGCAGGTGAAAAATTATTACCTTACGCTGAAACGCTGATGAATACGTGGCAAGCAGCACGTAAGGAGGTTGCGAATACCTCGCGGCATAACGAGTTTTCTATTGGTGCCAGCGCATCCCTCTGGGAATGCATGCTTAATGGCTGGCTGGGGCGTTTGTACCAATCCCAGGAGCCACAATCCAGCCTGCAATTTGAAGCGAGGATCGCACAGCGACAGTCGTTAGTAAAACAGCTTCATGAACGACAGCTTGATCTATTGATTACTACCGAAACGCCCAAAATGGACGAATTTAGCAGCCAACTGTTGGGATATTTCACGCTGGCGCTCTATTGCAGTTCTCCTTCACAAACCAAAGATGAACTGAATTATCTGCGTCTGGAGTGGGGACCTGACTTTCAGCAACACGAGGCTGGATTGATTGCGGGAGATGAAGTGCCGGTACTTACCACCAGTTCGGCAGAATTAGCCAGGCAGCAACTTTCAGTCCTCAAAGGTTTTAGCTGGCTACCGGTCAGCTGGGCTAAAGGTAAAAGCGATCTCCATACGGTTACCGACAGTACAACGCTTTCACGCCCGTTATATGCAGTTTGGCTGCAAAATAGCGATAAACATGCGCTGATTTGCGATCTGCTGAGAACGAATATTCTGGAAGATTAAGGAAAATGCTGGCAAGGATGCCGGGAGTAAAATAGAAAGAAGGAAAAACTCAAATTACAGGTAAAAAAAAATCCTTAGCAATAATGCTAAGGATTGTTTCTGGCAGGGGCGGAGAGACTCGAACTCGCGACACCCGGTTTTGGAGACCGGTGCTCTACCAACTGAGCTACGCCCCTAAATCTTCTTATCATTAAGCCTGCTTAGTAGCAGGCTTAATTTTCTAATAAGTGGCGGAACGGACGGGACTCGAACCCGCGACCCCCTGCGTGACAGGCAGGTATTCTAACCAACTGAACTACCG
>NZ_JAOWHQ010000043.1:0-78112 GCF_030332565.1 Citrobacter sp. Cpo109 | reverse complement strand
TGACCTGCCCCCACGATTAGATACAACACTCAGTTAGTAACGTCGGAATCTTCATTCTCAGAATGACCCTTTCTCCAGCCCGCTGCAAATTCAGACGGTGTCTGATAATTCAGCGTGGAGTGCGGGCGGCATTCGTTATAATCCTGCCGCCAGTCATTAATAATTTTCCTGGCATGAACGATATCGCTGAACCAGTGCTCATTCAAACATTCATCGCGAAATCGTCCGTTAAAGCTCTCAATAAATCCGTTCTGCGTTGGCTTGCCCGGCTGGATTAAGCGCAACTCAACACCATGCTCAAAGGCCCATTGATCCAGTGCACGGCAAGTGAACTCCGGCCCCTGGTCAGTTCTTATCGTCGCCGGATAGCCTCGAAACAGTGCAATGCTGTCCAGAATACGCGTGACCTGAACGCCTGAAATCCCAAAGGCAACAGTGACCGTCAGGCATTCCTTTGTGAAATCATCGACGCAGGTAAGACACTTGATCCTGCGACCGGTGGAAAGTGCGTCCATGACGAAATCCATCGACCAGGTCAGATTGGGCGCCGCCGGACGGAGCAGCGGCAGACGTTCTGTTGCCAGCCCTTTACGACGTCTTCTGCGTTTTACGCCCAGGCCACTGAGGTGATAAAGCCGGTACACGCGCTTATGATTAACATGAAGCCCTTCACGGCGCAGCAACTGCCAAATACGACGGTAGCCAAAACGCCTGCGCTCCAGTGCCAGCTCAATGATGCGCCCTGATAAATGCGCATCAGCAGCCGGACGGTGAGCCTCATAGCGGCAGGTCGACAGGGATAAACCTGTAAGCCTGCAGGCACGACGTTGCGACAGACCGGTCGCATCACACATCAACATCACGGTTTCCCGCTTCTGGTCTGTCGTCAGTACTTTCGCCCAAGAGCCACCTGAAGCGCCTCTTTATCCAGCATGGCTTCGGCAAGCAGCTTCTTGAGTCTGGTGTTCTCTTCCTCAAGCGACTTCAGGCGCTTAACTTCAGGCACCTCCATACCGCCATACTTCTTACGCCAGGTGTAAAACGTGGCATCGGAAATGGCATGCTTGCGGCAGAGTTCACGGGCGGGTACCCCAGCTTCGGCTTCGCGGAGAATACTGATGATCTGTTCGTCGGAAAAACGCTTCTTCATGGGGATGTCCTCATGTGGCTTATGAAGACATTACTAACATCGGGGTGTACTAATCAACGGGGAGCAGGTCACTTCCAATACTTGGGCCGCATGGTCACTGTTTACCCTACACACATCATTATTGATGGTATAAAGATCAGCCGTTCCCGTCTTTCCTTTGCATTCCAATTGGAATTGGCAAAAGCACTTCGACTGCATGAAGAAAGCGTATGCAGAAAATAGATTCCATTTAAATCATCACGATTGAAATTATTTTCTTAAGCCGCCTTATGGGCGGTTTTTTTGTGCCCGCCATTTATTTGTGGGACACAACGTGAGACACAAACTGGGACACAGAGGATTTTTTAGGGTTGAGTCTTTGGCTTCCCGCTGGCATGATCCAGAACAGGGATTAACGGGACGTTAATCGCAAGCTTTTGATTTTTTTTTATTTGACTCGGGGTGCCCTTCTTTGTGAAGGCTGAGAAATACCCGTACCACCTGATCTGGATAATGCCAGCGTAGGGAAGTCTGACACTGCTCGTGTCCCTTCTTCGCGCGGGCAGGAGCTGAACCATGCAGCCTGACCTGCACAGCCGCGCACTCGCGGCTCACACTTTGCACCAATTTAGAACCTTATCCCCGCTCACACACTGTATGACCAATGAGGTCGTGCAAAGTTTTACTGCCAATACATTACTGGCGCTGGGCGCATCGCCTGCGATGGTGATCGAGCCTGAGGAAGCCAGCCAATTCGCCGCTATTGCCAGTGCATTGCTGGTTAATGTCGGCACCTTAACTCGGGAACGGGCCGCGGCGATGCGTGCCGCAGTTAAGCAGACTCATCATGCTAAAACCCCGTGGACGCTCGATCCCGTTGCCGTAGGTGCGCTTGAGTTTCGCCGTCACTTCTGCCTGGAATTATTGTCACTACAGCCTGCTGCTATTCGTGGCAACGCTTCGGAAATACTTGCTCTGGCCGGCATGAACGGTGGTGGACGCGGCGTGGATACAACCGATACGGCTGTTGCTGCGCTTCCGGCAGCGCAGGCGCTGGCTCGTCAGGTTGGGACTATTGTCGTGGTTACCGGCGAAGTGGATTACGTCACCGATGGTCAGCGTACCGTCCGCGTTGACGGCGGTGACCCGTTGATGACTCGCGTGGTGGGCACGGGATGCGCTCTTTCAGCGGTTGTTGCGGCCAGTTGTGCCTTGCGTGGTGACCGACTTGATAACGTCGCCTCCGCCTGTAGTTGGATGAAACAGGCCGGGCAAATAGCCACCGAGCAATCAAACGGACCGGGTAGCTTTGTCCCGGCATTTCTCGACGCCCTCTATAACCTGAACGCCCAGGAGCAAGCATGAAACGGATTAACGCATTAACGATCGCCGGAACCGACCCAAGCGGTGGCGCGGGTATTCAGGCTGATTTAAAAACCTTCTCGGCGCTGGGCGCTTACGGCTGTTCGGTTATCACGGCGTTGGTGGCGCAAAATACGCGCGGGGTGCAGTCGGTGTATCGTATTGAACCTGATTTTGTCGCCGCGCAGCTGGATTCGGTGTTGAGTGATGTGCGTATTGATACGACTAAAATCGGTATGTTGGCGGAGACGGACATTGTCGAAGCTGTCGCCGAACGTTTACGTCGCCATCGGGTACAAAATGTGGTGCTGGACACGGTGATGTTGGCGAAAAGCGGCGATCCGTTGCTGTCTCCCTCGGCGGTAGAGACGCTGCGTACCCGTTTGCTGCCGCAGGTTTCGATTATCACTCCTAATTTACCCGAAGCTGCTGCACTGCTCGGGGCATCGCATGCGCAGACTGAGCAGGAGATGTTAGAGCAGGGAAGGGCGCTACGGGCGTTGGGCTGCGAGGCGGTGTTGATGAAGGGCGGTCATCTGGATGATGCACAAAGCCCCGATTGGCTCTTTACTCGCGATGGTGAGCAGCGTTTTACCGCGCCAAGGGTGATGACCAAAAATACCCATGGCACCGGTTGTACGCTATCGGCGGCGTTGGCAGCCCTGCGTCCGCGCCATAACAACTGGGCCGATACCGTACAGGAAGCCAAACTGTGGCTTTCAGCGGCGCTGGCGCAGGCCGACACGCTGGAAGTTGGCGAAGGAATTGGTCCGGTCCATCATTTCCACGCGTGGTGGTAATGGGTATACTGGCTGCAGAAACGGCGGCCAGGAAAAAGATAAATGGAACAAGCGCATACCCAGCTTATCGCACAACTGAATGAACGTATTTCAGCGGCGGATAATACGCCGCTGTATATGAAATTTGCGCAGACGGTAAAGAATGCTGTGCGCAGTGGGATCCTGGAGCACGGCAATATCCTGCCCGGCGAGCGCGACCTCAGCCAGTTGACCGGCGTTTCTCGGATTACGGTACGCAAGGCGATGCAGGCCCTGGAAGAAGAAGGTGTAGTAACACGTGCCCGCGGTTACGGAACGCAAATCAACAATATCTTCGAGTACTCGCTCAAAGAAGCGCGCGGTTTTTCTCAGCAGGTGGTGTTGCGCGGTAAAAAACCGGATACGTTGTGGGTCAACAAGCGCATTGTGCCTTGTCCGGAAGAGGTGGCCCAGCAGTTGGCTGTCGCCGTGGGGAGTGAGGTCTTCCTGCTCAAGCGTATTCGCTACGTTGATGAAGATGCCGTTTCTATTGAAGAGTCCTGGGTACCCGCACATCTAATTCATGACGTGGATGCCATTGGTGTTTCGCTGTATGACTATTTTCGTAGCCAGCATATTTTCCCACAGCGTACGCGCTCACGCGTTAGCGCCAGAATGCCGGATGCAGAGTTCCAGGCGCACATTCAAATGGATAGCAAAGTGCCGGTACTGGTGATCAAGCAGGTAGCGCTTGACCAGCAGCAACGGCCTATTGAATACAGCATCAGTTACTGTCGTAGCGATCTATACGTCTTTGTGTGCGAGGAGTAGTTCCTCGCGCGACGGGGCGCAATCGCCGCCGCGATGCCCAACTACCCAGGACGCCACCGCGTTACCTAACAGCACTGAGTCGGCCAGCGTCCAGCCAGCCGCCAGCCCAGCCAGCATGCCGCCAGCGTGGCTGTCACCTGCGCCAATGGTATCAATGACCGCCGTTGCAAATGCCGGTACGCAGCCGGATGTCTGTGCGCTGAAATACCATGCGCCGTCTTTATCGTGACGCACGACCACCGGTGCGGTGAAACGCTGCACCCATTCTGCGCCAAAACCTTCCAAATCCTGACTCAATGCAAACCGCTCGGCAGCAATTTCCGCCTCCTGACGATTAAGTGACACCAGCGGATGGCAGGCCATAATTCGTGCCAGTAAAGGCTCAGGAATGTCGCCGATGCGCGGTCCAAAATCGATAAACGGTGTCACCTCTTCCAGACCTTCCAGCCACTGCACCAGCAATTCACCGCACGGGGACGCTAGCTGATAACCCGAAAGATACACCAGGCTATGACGCGGGATATCCAGCTGTGCCAGCCAGGCGGCATTCCACTGATTCTCAACGCCGCTAAAAGACATAAAGGTACGCTCGCCATCCGGCTCCACCAGCGCCAGACACCAGCCGTTATCGCCTTCGGCATTGTCGATCCGGCTGTGCAGTCCCTCTTTTGCCATCCGGTTGCGGATAATGTCGGCCCACACTCCCTGACCCAGCGGTAGAGCATTGCAGGCATCGATACCTAAACGCTTAAGCGTGACGGCGATATTGAGTGCGCAGCCGCCAACGTTAACACTTTGCTGCTTGAGCTCGATGTCACAGCCGCGCCAGGGGAGGGCATACGCATCGGCAATGACATCAATCACCGCCGCACCCACCACCGTTACTGGCCGCCGTGTACGTAACTGCGAGAGAAGTTGTTGCAGATGCGTGTTGCTCATAGCGCCTCCCGCTGCTCACGCAGTCGCATTAACCCACTGGCGTAGCGGGTAAAGTCCAACTGATTAACCGCATCCAACTCCTGCTTCAATGCTGGGTTGATCGCGCTCACGCCGTGTAATGCACCACAAATGGCGGTTGCCATCGCCCCGATGGTGTCGGTATCGCCGCCGAGGTTCGCGCACAGAATGGCGCAGCGGTTTGGATCGGTCTGCGCCAGTTCGACCATGGCGATGGCGCAAGGCACGGACTCAATGGTGCTGGTTCCTGCACCCACAACCTGATACAGCTGCTCGCTGGCGGACTCTACGCCATCGGCGTTACGCACGATTTTCAGCGCCAGTTCAAGGCGTGCACAAAGCGATGCGCTAAAAGTAGTGATTCGTTTTTGCTGCGCATGCAGGGCAATGGCAGGTAGCGCGTCGACAATCTCCGGCCATGTCCCTCCGTCGATGGCGCGCGATACCGCCCACGCGACGACAACAGCACCCGCGATAGCCAGATCCGATTTATGCGTCGGGCTGGAGGCCAATGCCACATCATCGATAAAGGCATCAAGATTGCGAGCGGGCAGCAGGCATCCCAGCGGGGAAACGCGCATTGCCGCACCGTTGGTCACGCCGTTGTTTTCCAGTTCGGCGACCGGTTTACCGTCACGAATGGCTTTTAACGCAATTTTCGAGGTCGGGCCGAGCACGTTTTTATTAAAAGCATCAAACTGCTCGGCCCAGGCCAGAATATTGCGACCAATAACGTCAGGCACAATTTCGCCGTCGCACTCAAGCAGGGCATCTGCCAGACACAGTGCCATGGACGTGTCATCAGTGAACTCCGCCTGGTTAAAATAGCAGGCGGCATTATTTTCCGCAGGGCCGGGCAAAAAACGGTCGATCCAACCGAAGTGTGCTTTTACCCGGGTTCTTGGCCACAGTTCCGACGGCATGCCCATCGCATCCCCTAACGCCTGCCCATAAAGAGCACCGAGAATACGTTCTGCTTTCATTTTACTTCCCCTTGTTTCAACGCTATATCGCGATCGTCCACCTTAATGGCGGTGATTTCTTTGTCTGATTCGCGAAAGAAAATCATGAACAACACGGCAATGATGGCAATCATGACCGCGCCAAATCCCCACATGCCAGCCCAGTTAAAGGTGAGACCATTAACGGGCTCCTGATAAGCAAACATTTTTTCCATCATCACGCCGCCCAGACGGTACCCGAGCAGGCTGCCGAATCCCTGACAGCAGAGGGTGATAAGCCCTTGCGCTGCGGTGCGCATGTGGACCGGCGCTTTTTTATCGACATAGATGTAAGCCGTGACGTAATAGAAGTCGTAACTGACGCCGTGCAGCAGAATGCCGAGAAACAGCAGGGCGTAAGTGAAATATTCTTCCGCACCGCCGTAAACGAAAAATCCGTAGCGGATCGCCGCAGTAATAAGACCAAGCAACAACACCTTTTTAATACCAAAGCGTTTGGTGAAAAACGGTAGCGCCAGCATGAAGAAGATTTCAGAGAACTGGCCCAGCGTCATCCAGCCGGTGGCGTTTTTCATTCCGACTTCTGTCAGATAGCCGTTGGCGAAGATGTAATAGAACGCCAGTGGCATCGCAAACAGGAAAGAGCAAAAGAAGAAGACGAGGAAGTTCTTATCGCGCAGCAGGATCAGCGCATCCAGACTCAGCATAACTTTGAAATCCATTTTGCCGGTACTTTTTGGCGGCGTATCCGGTAAAAAGAAGGCAAAAACACCTAACAATGCGGAGCTTCCGGCAGTGATAAGCAGGGGAATATTGGTGGGTGAGATGTCGTTATAGCCAAGCATTTGCGGTAAGAAACCGCAGGCCAAACCGGAGGCAATCCAGCCAATGGTGCCCATCACGCGGATGCGCGGGAAATCACGTTCAACATCCGGTACGTTGGCAAAAGCAATACTGTTGGTCAGCGCAATCGTCGGCATATAGGTCAACGAATAGGCCAGTAACAGCGGGAAGAATCCGCTGAAGGTGGTTTGCTGGGCGGCGAAGTACATCAGAATAGCGCCGACGAACATCAACACCGCCAGTACTTTTTGCGCGGAGAAAAAGCGATCAGTGATTGAACCGACCAGAATGGGCGACAGGATCGCCGCAATGGCGGTGCAGGCGTAGGACCAGCCTATCTCTCCGGCACTAAAGCCACTTTTACTCAGCCACAGCCACAGTGGTACAAACCAGGCGCCCCAGATAAACCACTCTACAAACATCATGAACGACAGCTTAACTGTAGTTTTCATCTTTAAATCCTTCATGACAGGTAAGGTACGCGCTGATAGTACCATTCAATAATACCTTTAAAATACCTTTGAGATTAAACTTTGACCGTCTTAACATTATTTTTTCCTGAATCGAGCCAGCAGAAGTTGCTGAAAAGTGCGCTAAAGATGGAAAAAAAGCGCAGTCGGTACCAGGCTTAATGCTGCCCGCAAAAAGGCGGGTCAGGACAATCCATATTCCGGTTTTAAACCGGAACTTACGGGAGCATAGCTATGACTGATATTGCGCAGTTGCTTGGCAAAGATGCCGACAGCCTTTTACAGCATCGTTGTATGACCATTCCTTCTGACCAACTTTACCTGCCTGGACATGATTACGTCGATCGCGTAATGGTGGATAACAATCGGCCGCCTGCCGTTCTGCGTAATATGCAGACGCTGTATAACACGGGGCGACTTGCCGGGACAGGGTATCTGTCGATCCTACCGGTGGATCAGGGGGTAGAGCATTCTGCTGGGGCTTCGTTTGCCGCTAACCCGCTGTACTTTGATCCGAAGAATATTGTGGAGTTGGCTATCGAAGCAGGGTGCAACTGCGTGGCATCGACTTACGGTGTGCTGGCTTCTGTCTCCCGCCGCTACGCGCACCGCATCCCGTTCCTCGTTAAAATTAACCACAATGAAACGCTCAGCTATCCGAATACCTTTGACCAGACGCTGTATGCCAGCGTAGAGCAGGCGTTCAATATGGGTGCGGTTGCGGTAGGGGCAACCATATATTTCGGTTCTGAGGAATCTCGCCGCCAGATTGAAGAGATTTCAGCAGCGTTTGAGCGCGCCCATGAGTTGGGTATGGTTACCGTGCTGTGGGCGTATCTGCGTAACTCCGCGTTTAAAAAAGATGGCGTGGATTACCATGTTTCCGCCGATCTTACCGGGCAGGCTAACCATCTGGCTGCCACTATCGGAGCGGATATCGTTAAGCAAAAAATGGCGGAAAATAACGGCGGGTATAAAGCGGTTAATTTTGGCTACACCGACGATCGCGTTTACACCAAGTTGACCAGTGAGAATCCAATTGACCTGGTGCGTTATCAACTGGCGAACTGTTATATGGGGCGCGCCGGATTAATTAACTCTGGCGGGGCGGCCGGCGGCGACACCGACCTGAGCGATGCAGTGCGTACAGCGGTGATTAACAAACGTGCGGGCGGCATGGGGCTGATTCTGGGGCGTAAAGCGTTCAAGAAAACCATGGCCGACGGCGTTAAGTTGATTAACGCCGTACAGGACGTTTATCTGGACAGCAAAGTCACTATTGCCTGATCCCTCGGATTGTCGTCGGGTTAGCGCAACAGTGGACAACCCGGCGGGAGTCTGCAACGTAGCGCAGCGGGCAAGATTTCAATATGAAACTCTTGTCCGCTGAGCGGTTCGCCATCGAGATTAAAGGTAATTTCGTGCGGGGCGCGGATATCAAACCACGACGATGCGCCGTCAATAATATTAGGGTTGTCTTCGGATTGCGTTAATGCCGAAAGCAGCCCTGGCAGTAGTTCCTCGCCGGTAAAAATGCGCAGTTGCAGCAGACCGTCGTTGATTAGCGCCGTTGGGCAAAGCTGTTGCCCACCACCAGCCTGGCGACCGTTACCGATACCAATCACCAGCGCCTTACCCTGCCAGTGAAAATCTTCCCCACGAATGTCACAGATGTCGGGCTTGAGCGTATCCATGCGCATTAATCCGTGAATAAAATACGATACACCGCCCAGTGCGGCCTTGAGTTTTTCCGGCGTTTCGGTGGTGATACGCGTGCCAAATCCGCCAGTCGCCATGTTGATAAAACAGGTTTTATCGTTGACCTGTACCATGTCGATCTCAGTCGCATTTGCGGCAATAGCCAGCTTTAACGCCTTATCAAGGTCGTCGGGTATACCAACGCTGGTGGCAAAGTCATTCGCCGTTCCCAACGGTAAAATACCCAGCGCCGGAATATTGCCGCCCTGCGACTGGATAAGCGCCGTCGAAACTTCGTTTATTGTGCCGTCGCCGCCGCCGGCTATTACCGTTTCAACGCCTAGCTGACGAGCTTCATCAACGTAGCGTTGGGCATCGCCTTTTTCCCAGGTCACGCGAACATGGATTTCCACGCCTTCATCGCGAAGCTTCGCAATGGCATCACGCAGGGGGAGATTATCAGCACTTTTTCCATTGAGGATCAGTAAACTGGCAGGGAACGCTATCATCCGTTTGCCTCACTTTTTTTCGTTTTAACAAGTGTATGCCAGGAAAGCATTTATGGCGTAAGAACTGACTGAAAGCGCAGGCGAAGAGATAAAAAAAGCCGCAGAGCGCGGCTTTTCAGATTGGGGATGTTACTGCGGGAACCACTGATCGCTGATTTTCTGGTAGGTGCCGTCAGCTTTGATTGCCGCCAGCGCGCTGTTCAGTTTTTCCAGCAGGGCTTTGTTATCCGGGCGAACCGCGATGCCAAGACCAGTACCGAAGTATTGCGGATCGGTAACTTTGTCAGTGGCTACGCCTAACTGTGGGTTGGTTTTTAGCCATTCGTTAACCACAGCAGTATCACCAAATACACCATCAATACGGCCATTTTTCAGGTCAATAATCGCATTCTGATAGCTGTCGTAGGCCACGGTTTTCACCTCAGGATGTTTATCCTGCAGGTATTTCTGATGGGTGGTGCCGTTTTCCATACCGATGCGCTTACCTTTCAGGTCGGCAAAGGTTTTATAGGTGTCTTTTTTCGCAATCACCAGCGCGGAGTTGGCATAGTAAGGCTGAGTAAATGCAACCTGCTTGCTACGCTCAGGTGTGATATCCATTCCGGAAATTACCGCATCATATTTCTTGAATTTCAGCGCGGGGATCAGGCTGTCGAAAGCGTGATTGGTGAAAGTACATTCTGCCTGCATTTGTTTGCACAGCGCCGTTGCCAGGTCGATGTCAAAACCGACAATTTTATTGCTTGCGTCCAGTGATTCAAATGGCGGATATGTGGCTGATACACCGAAACTAATTTTATCAGCAGCTGAGGCGCCAGCGGCGAAAGTAGCAAGTAATGCGGCCAGTACTAACTTTTTCATGGTGGAACTCCCGTCTGTCAATCTTATGATTATTACCGTGTCTGCGGCGTGGAGTAACAATGCCATTTAATGAATTTATATGCAATAAAAATGATTAAGTATTTTTATTGGTATGAAAAAAGACGGACAATTTAGGTTGTTGTCCGTCTTTATGTTTTTTACTTATGCACATTTGCCGGATGGCGGTGCTAGCACCTTATCCGGCCTACAAAAGGTGCATGAACCGTAGGCCTGATAAGCGTAGCGCCATCAGGCATATGCTTAATTCCGGTGTTCAAACGCCAGCGCTTTACGTTCGATTAAGCGCATCATCAGCGTCAGCAAGCCGTTGACGATCAGGTAAATCACACCCGCGGCACCGAAGACCATAACGTCATAAGTACGACCGTACAGCAGTTGGCTATAACCCATTACTTCCATCAGCGTGATGGTGTAAGCCAGTGAGGTACTTTTAAATACCAGCACCACTTCGTTGGAATACGAGGAGAGGGCGCGTTTAAAGGCATACGGCAACAGAATCGCCAGCGTATCCTTTTTGCTCATCCCTAACGCTCCGCAGGACTGCCACTGGCCTTCCGGGATTGCACGAATAGCGCCATAGAACAGTTGCGTAGTGTAGGCCGCACTGTTTAACGACAGCGCAATTAAGGCGCATAACCAGGGTTCAGAGAGCAGATGCCACAGTACCGGATATTCTTGCAATGCCGGAAACTGCCCTGGTCCGTAGTAGATCAGGAAGATTTGCACCAGCAGCGGTGTACCGGTAAACAGCGTGATATACGCGCGTACCAGCCACACCAGCACCGGCGTTTTCAGCGTCAGGATGACGGTGAAGATTAGCGCCAGCACCAGAGCAACCACGATGGAGGCGACCGTCAGCGTCAGGCTGGTATGCAGCCCTTTCAACAATTCAGGTAAATACTCAAGCATCAGCCTGGTCTCCGCTCAAAACGTGTCGCGCGCAGGTCAATGCGTTTGAGAATGTACTGACTCACCAGCGTAATCACCAGGTAAATAGCGGCCGCCACAATGTACCAGGTAAACGGCTCCTGGGTGCGGGTGGCAATACTCTTGGTTTGCAACATCAGATCGTTCACGCTGATAAGGCTGACCAGCGCGGTATCTTTCAGCAATACCAGCCACTGGTTACCCAGTCCCGGTAAGGCATGACGCCACATCTGCGGCATCACCAGACGAAAGAAGATCGCGGCTTTAGACAAACCCAACGCCTGACCTGATTCCCATTGTCCGAGTGGCACGGCCTTCAGCGCGCCACGCAGCGTTTGCGACGCGTAAGCGGCGTACAATAATGACAGTGCAATGACACCGCACAGGAACGGGCTGACGTCGAAGTTTTCGATCTGCATCTGAACCGGGATTTGTACAAACCCGAGATTGATCGTAAAGCCATCGGCCAGCGTCAGCAGCAATTGTGAGGAACCGAAATAGATAAACAGAACCACCAGGATTTCTGGCAGACCGCGCAGGATGGTGACCAGGGCCGAGCCCGCCCATGCCACCGGGCGCCATTTTACTGACTCCCAGACGGCAAAAAACATGGCGAGTGCAAGGCCAATGATCAGCGCACAAACGGCAAGGCCGACGGTCATCCCGGCGGCGCTTGCTAAAGGAAAAAATTCATTCATCAAATATTACTTCTGGAACCATTTGTTGTAGATGGTCTCGTAAGTCCCATCTTTCTTCACTTTTTCCAGCGCAGCGTTAAATTTCTGCTGCAGCTCGGTATTGCCCTGGCGTACCGCGATGCCCAGACCTGTACCGAAGTAATCTTTATCCGTGACTTTGTCACCAACCGCGGCAAGCTTAGGATTGTCTTTCAGCCACTCGGTTACTACTGCGGTATCACCAAAGACGCCGTCAATACGACCGTTTTGCAGATCGAGTTTGGCATTCTGGTAGCTGTCATACGGCACAGTGGTCACTTCCGGATGTTTATCCATGATGAATTTCTGGTGCGTGGTACCGTTTTGAACGCCGACTTTTTTACCTTTCAGCTGGTCGATGCTGGTGTATTTACCCTGCTGGCCCACAAACAGCGCAGAGTTGTCGTAGTAAGGGGTGGTGAACAGCACCTGTTTTTCACGCTCAGGCGTGATGTCCATACCGGCCATCACCGCGTCAAAACGACGGAATTTCAGGCTCGGAATCAGGCTGTCGAAGGCCTGATTGGTGAAGGTACAAGTAGCGTCAATCTCTTTACACAGCGCGTTTGCCAGATCAACGTCAAAACCTACGATCTTGTTATTCGCATCGATAGATTCAAACGGAGGATAAGACGCTTCGGTGGCGAAACGAATGGTTTGGGCTGCGGTAGCGGAAAGACTAAAACCTGCGATTAGCGCGGCAATCAGAACTTTTTTCATTGTATTGTCCCGAATCTTAGTGAGAAAGATAGTTTTTAAACGCTTCGGTTTGCGGGTTGGCAAAGCAGCTCGCATCCCCAAACTCGACGATGTGACCGTTTTCCATATACACCACACGACTGGCCGTTTTACGTGCAACTTCCACTTCGTGGGTGACGATCACCTGAGTAATATTGGTTTCCGCCAGTTCGCGAATGATGCTGACGATTTGGGCGGTAATTTCCGGGTCAAGCGCGGCGGTCGGTTCATCAAACAGCAGCACCTGCGGTTCCATCATCAACGCGCGGGCAATGGCTACACGCTGTTGCTGGCCACCGGAAAGATGTAATGGGTAACGATCGCTGTAAGGCTTGAGGCGCAGACGTTCCAGCAGTTTCTCGGCGCGCGCCATCGCTTGCTCTTTTGTCAGACCCAGTACGCGGCAGGGCGCTTCAATCAGGTTCTGCACCACCGTGAGATGCGGCCAGAGATTATATTGCTGAAAGACCATGCCCACGTTCTGACGCAGATCCCGAATGGCTTTATCTGACGGGGTCTTCGTGAAGTCGAAACGGTTGCCCGCAATAGAGAGCGTGCCCGAGCGCGGCATCTCAAGCAGGTTGAGTACGCGCAGCAGCGAGCTTTTCCCGGCTCCACTTGGGCCAAGTAACACCAGTGTTTCACCCTGAGGGCAATCCAGCGTGATATCGAACAGCGCCTGATGTGCGCCGTAGAAGCAGTTAATGCCGTTTAATTGAATACTCATTGACACTCGATACTGGCAGTCTGATAGCTATTGAAGCCGCAGATACTACCTTTGACAGAATAGTTATGCAATATTTATGCGTTAAAAGTTAAATGCAAACCGCATTCTTCTCTAAACATAGCACAAAATAGCGAGGTCACCAGTGGGTAAGAATAATTGTCGGCATTCTATGCAGAATGCCAGACAATTTATGGGGGTTATGATTTAAGCGTGTGAATGGGGCGGTTAGCGGTTTTCGACAGACTGGCGCAACGTCCCGGCTGGCGCGTGTACGCTGCCGCCCAGATAGCGTACATCATCAACGACCCAGCACTGACCTTCACGGATCATCAGCACTTCATCACGCCAGCTTTGGTCACCCTGTTTCAGCTCTACGCGCAGTGGAATGTTGCGTGCATCACTATTCGGAATAGTCGATGCGCTAGCGACACTGGCGCTGTCTGGTAACGTAGCGCGACTGGAGAACGGATCGCTGTTAAACAGGTCGCGGTGTGCATTATCGCGGCTGGCGTCGGTCAGCAGTTTAGCCAGATTGTCGCTCAGGTACGGACGAAGGGCGGTAATGTCATTGTTTCGATGCTGAATACGGTAATCATAGAATTGTTGAGCCACGCTGTCTGGCCCACCTTCTATGCATGAACCACTACGTGTGCCGTTATCTTTATAGACCGGCGTCACGGTAGTACAGGCGCTGAGAAGAAGTGCACAGGGAACCAGCAGAGAGAGTTTCGAGTAGCGCATAATGATTTCCTTATTAGCTTTCTACGATTAGTGTTCTACGTTGATAGAATATATCCTTTCAATGATAGTGGATCGGTTCGATAATGCTTTTGAGATCGTGCTCTTAGCGCAAAAAGGAGATTAACCATGCAGTTTTCAACAACCCCTACGCTGGAAGGACAGAGCATCGTGGAATACTGCGGTGTTGTTACCGGTGAAGCCATTTTAGGCGCGAATATCTTCCGCGATTTCTTCGCCGGCATTCGCGATATTGTCGGTGGTCGCTCCGGCGCGTATGAAAAAGAGCTGCGTAAAGCGCGTGAAATTGCTTTTCAGGAGCTGGGCGAACAGGCGAAAGCGCTGGGTGCTGATGCGGTGGTCGGTATCGATATCGATTACGAAACCGTAGGCAAAGACGGTAGCATGCTGATGGTGAGCGTCAGCGGTACCGCGGTGAAAACTCGCCGATGAAACGTCTGTTGTGTCTGCTGGCATTTACGCTGTTGCTGGTGGGATGTGCTGGCGAAAAAGGGATTGTCGACAAAGACGGGTATCAGTTAGATACCCGCCGACAGGCACAGGCTGCTTATCCGCGCATTAAAGTGCTGGTTATCCATTACACGGCCGATGATTTTGACTCTTCTCTGGCTACGCTGACCGATAAAAACGTCAGTTCGCACTATTTGATCCCAGCAGTGCCGCCGCTTTACCATGGTAAGCCGCGTATCTGGCAACTGGTGCCGGAAAAAGATCTGGCCTGGCATGCGGGGATTAGCTTCTGGCGCGGCGCTACGCGTATTAACGATACCTCAATTGGCATTGAGCTGGAAAACCGCGGCTGGCAAAAATCAGCGGGCAGCAAGTATTTTGCGCCGTTTGAGCCCGCGCAGATTCAGGCGTTAGTCCCATTGGCGAAAGATATCATCGCCCGCTACGACATAAAACCGCAAAACGTGGTGGCTCATGCAGACATTGCGCCGCAGCGTAAGGACGATCCCGGTCCGCTGTTTCCGTGGCAAGCACTGGCCGTTCAGGGCATTGGCGCATGGCCGGATGCTCAGCGTGTGGCATTTTATCTCGCTGGACGAGCGCCCCATTCGCCGGTAGAAACCGCGTCATTGCTTGATCTACTGTCACGCTATGGCTATGAGGTAAAACCCGAGATGACGCCGCGTGAACAGCAGCGGGTGATTATGGCGTTCCAGATGCACTTCCGCCCGACGTTGTGGAATGGCGTGGCGGACGCGGAAACGCAGGCGATTGCCGAAGCGTTACTGGAGAAATACGGGCAGGGTTAACGCAGACACCAATGCCTGATGGCGCTTCGCTTATCAGGCCTACGGTTAATTTGGCAGGTATTTGTGGCGCTTGTGCCGCCACCCTGCAATGGATATCAGCCTAACGCGGCAGCTTACCGTGGTCGCGCAGCCAGGCCGCGGTACGCTCAATCCCTTCATCCAGCGTCACAACGGGCTGATAACCTAACTCTTCCTGAGCGCGGCTGGTATCCAGCGTAAAGTCAAAATTTAGCTTCGAAACGCCGTAATGCGTAAGCTTTGGCTCTTTCGCCGATTTATTGCCTAAGCGCTCCATGCTGCGGGCAATCATGTCCAGCATCGGGTAGGGCACGGAGCGGATACGGCAGTCAATATTCAGCTCGTCGATAAGTTTCTGCACAATACTGCGCAGGGTGCGATGTTCACCGTTGGTTATATTGTACGCACGACCCGACGGCAGCTTATCGCAGGCTTCCTGACTCGCCAGCCACATCGCGTGAACTGCGTTCTCGTAATAGGTCATATCCACCAGCGCACTCCCGCCGTGCGGCAACAGGATACTGCCGTAGTGGTACATCATATGGGCGAGGCGGGGAATAAAGACTTTATCGTGAGGTCCGAACAAGCTTTGCGGGCGCAAGACAGTAAAGCGAGTCTGCGGATTGGCCTGGGCGAGCAGCGCAATCACCTCTTCTCCAGCCGCTTTGCTGCGGGCGAATTCATTGGCGAAGCGATGGGGACGGAAGTCTTCTTTGATATCGCGATGATGGTGATAATCAAAATACAGCGACGGAGAGGAGATATGAATAAAGTTACGTACGCCCCAGGCTACGGCCCACTCGCCCAGACGGCGGGTAGCACGAACGTTGGCCAGATCAAAAGCTTCCTGAGTTCCCCATGGAGAGGTGAAACTGGAGCAGTGCCACAGCGTGTCAATGCCGGCAAGCATCACTTTTGCCTGCGAAGAAACCAGCTCGGTCAAATCCGCATGCACAAATTCTGCGCCCATTTTCTCCAGCAGCTTGCCCATCGCTTCGTTGCGACCGGTGGCTCTGACGCTGACGCCTTTGCTGCATAAAAACTCAACCGCGTTTCGGCCCAAGCCGCTGGTGGCTCCGGTAACCAGTACCTTCATATCAATCCACTGTGTTTAAAAAACGTCGTGCGCATTCTTCCGTGAATTACGCCTGTATGCAATGGGAAACATGAAAGAATACAGGCTCTTTTTATCATTAGTCTGTGATTTGTTCTGCAAGTTTGGCTATACGCTTCGCCATCCCCCTGAAAATGAACAGGTGGGCGGGGATCATCAACAGCCAGTAGAAGAGGCCAGGCATACCGTGCGGATGCCACCACGCGCGTACATCAATGCGTCGGTGGTCACCTTTATCTTCCAGTGTGAAGCTCAGGCGACCCAGTCCCGGCGCTTTCATCCCAAACAGCAGCGTCAGCTGTTTCTCCGGCTCAACGATGATGACTTTCCAGCTATCAACGGTATCGCCAACTTGCAATAGTGGGTGTTTGGGACGACCTTTTGCCAGCTTATGGCCGACCAGCAGGTCCAACGCCGCGCGCGTCTTCCATAGAATATTGCCAAAGAAATAGCCTTCTTTGCCGCCGAGTCGATTCACAACCTGCCACAGAGCCTTTTTGCTGGCGGAGGTTTCAACGCTAAAGCCAGCTTGTTTAGCAAAATAGCCATATTCTGGACGCCAGCGGGCAAACGCCTGTGCGTCGTAACCCCAGTCGCTGGAGTTGACCAGCTTCTCTTCTTCCTTCAAAGTGCTGCGCACCGCGTCATCAAAGGCAATCAGTTTTTGTGGGATCAGCGCACGTAATTCGGTGTCATCGGCCAGCAGGTCGTGTTTTAAGCCCTGGATCAGCGCTTTGGCCGTGGTCGGCGGCACTGACGTAATGACGTTCAAAAACCAGACCGAAATCCAGCGGGTAGGGAAGGGGATGGGGATGAGCAGGCGATGTTTACCGCTGACCGCCATAAAATGCTCGAACTGTTCCTGATAGCTCAACACCTGCGGCCCGGCGGCTTCGAGGACGCGGTGATGCTGTGTGGGATGATCCAGCAACGCCACCAGGTAGTACATTAAATTCTCCAGCGCGATAGGTGTGGTACGCGAGCGTACCCAGCGTGGAGGGGTGAGAACCGGCAGGTTGTAAACCATATCGCGCATGACTTCAAAGGCAGCGGAACCCGCTCCCACGATAATGCCCGCGCGCAATTCCGTCATTGGCACGCCTGACTCGCGCAGGGTGTCTGCGGTTATCTGTCGCGCACGCAGATGATCGGATTGTTCATGCCGGGGAGCCTGCAATGAGCTCAGGAAAATAAGCTGTTTAACTGGCGTATTACGCAGCGCATCGCGCACGTTCATCGCCACCTGACGTTCGTGGGCGATAAAATCACCGCCTTCGCCCATACCATGAACCAGATAATAAACCGTATCAACACCCGTCAGCAGCGGGGTGAGGTTTTCTGGCCAATTCAAATCGACCTTGTGGCAACTGACATTGGGCAGTTGCTGCTTTTCCAGCCGTTCAATGCGACGTGCCGCAGCCAACACCTGATGCCCTTGCTGACTGAGCGCCTGTACCAAATGCTGACCAATGTAGCCACTGGCGCCGAGAACCAAAATCCGTTGCGGCACGCCCATCTCCTTATTGGGTTAAAAAAGCGCGCCAGTGGGCGACGACTTCAGCAAGTTGTTCACGCGATACGTCCAGGTGCATCACCAGGCGCACAATTGGGGAGGCGTTAATCAGCACGCCTTGCGCTTTCATATATTCGCCCAGCGCGGCAGCGTGCTCTTCGCCAACGCGAACAAACAGCATATTTGTGTCGTGGCGCATGACGTCCGCCCCTGCTTCGCGCAGCTGCTCCGCCATCCAGGCGGCGTTGTCATGGTCTTCCTGCAAACGCACCACGTTATTTTTCAGCGCATACAGTCCGGCTGCTGCCAGAATACCGGCCTGACGCATTCCGCCGCCGGTCATTTTGCGCCAGCGAATAGCGCGTTTGATGTACTCGTGGCTGCCGACCAGCAGTGAACCAACGGGGGTGCCGAGGCCTTTGGAGAGGCAAATGGTGAACGAATCACAGTATTGCGTGACATCTTTAAGTTCACAGCCGTAGGCGACGATGGCGTTAAAAATACGTGCGCCGTCGACGTGCAGGGCAAGATTACGCTCGCGGGTGAATTCCCAGGCGTCTTTCAGATACGCGCGCGGCAGCACTTTGCCGTTGTGGGTATTTTCCAGGCTGAGCAAGCGGGTGCGGGCAAAATGGATATCGTCCACTTTGATTTTTGCAGCCACTTTGTCCAGCGGCAGGGAGCCATCCGGTGCGGCGTCGATAGGCTGCGGTTGAATGCTACCGAGCACCGCTGCGCCACCTGCTTCGTAGAGATAGTTATGTGCGCCCTGACCGGCAATGTACTCTTCGCCACGCTGACAATGGCTGAGCAGCGCCACCAGGTTTGCCTGAGTGCCGGTGGGTAGGAAAATAGCGGCTTCTTTACCAGAAAGCTCTGCGGCGTATTGCTGGAGGGCGTTAACGGTAGGGTCGTCTCCATACACGTCATCCCCGACCGGGGCTGCCATCATCTCTTCCAGCATGGCGCGACTCGGCCGGGTGACGGTATCACTGCGTAAATCAATCATGGTGTCTCCTTATTACACTTCATCCTTCAAGCTGCTTCGGCGTTGGCCGCACCCTTAAACCCCAGTCACATAGTATACCTATGCTCCTGGGGATTTTCGGGCTAGCCGCCTAGATGCATCATGAATGATTTTGTGTGTGATTTAATAAGGATGTTTTACCTGAGCCAGTTCGTTTTCGCCAGTTCGATCACTTCATCACCGCGTCCGCTGATGATTGCGCGCAGCATATACAGGCTAAAACCTTTGGCCTGTTCGAGTTTGATCTGCGGCGGGATCGCCAGCTCTTCTTTCGCCACGACTACATCGACCAGCACCGGGCCGTCAATCGACATCGCCCTTTGTAGCGCTTCATCAACCTCTGAGGATTTTTCCACGCGAATGCCTGTAATGCCGCAGGCTTCGGCAATCCGCGCGAAGTTGGTGTCGTGCAGTTCGGTGCCGTCGGTCAGATAACCGCCCGCTTTCATCTCCATTGCGACAAATCCCAGCACGCTGTTGTTGAAGACAATAATCTTCACCGGCAGCTTCATCTGGACAACCGACAGAAAGTCTCCCATCAGCATGCTAAAGCCGCCGTCACCGCACATTGCCACAACCTGGCGTCCTGGTTCTGTGGCTTGTGCGCCGAGTGCCTGCGGCATGGCATTCGCCATCGACCCGTGGTTAAACGATCCGAGCAGGCGACGTTTGCCGTTCATTTTCAGATAGCGTGCTGCCCACACCGTTGGCGTGCCAACGTCGCAGGTAAAGATGGCATCGTCAGCGGCAAAGTGGCTGATCTGCTGCGCCAGATACTGCGGGTGAATGGCTTTATCGCTGGGTTTGGCTAAATCATCCAGCCCTTTGCGCGCCTCGCGATAGTGCTCCAGCGCTTTGTCCAGGAACTGCCGCTCGGTTTTTTCCTCCACCAGCGGCAGTAGGGCACGGAGAGTGGATTTAATATCGCCAACCAGCGCCATATCAACTTTACTGTGCGCGCCAATGCTCGCCGGATTGATATCAATCTGAATAATTTTGGCATCGGTGGGGTAGAACGGGCGATAGGGGAACTGGGTGCCAAGCAGGATAAGTGTGTCGGCATTCATCATGGTATGGAAGCCGGATGAAAAGCCAATCAGCCCGGTCATTCCCACGTCATAGGGGTTATCGTACTCAACATGCTCTTTACCACGCAGGGCGTGAACAATCGGCGCTTTGATTTTAGCCGCAAATTCAACCAGTTCTTTATGTGCACCGGCACAGCCGCTGCCGCACATCAGGGCGATATTGCTGGAGTAGCGCAGCAGTTGCGCCAGTTTTCTCAGCTCTTCTTCTTGTGGAGTCACCATCGGGAGCGGCGCATGATACCAGTGCGTGGTGGCGCTTTCAGGCGCAGGTTTTAGCGCCACGTCACCGGGTAAAACCACCACGGAGACGCCACGGTTGAGCACCGCCTTACGCATGGCAATTGCCAGCACCTGTGGGATCTGTTCTGGGCTGGAAACCAGCTCGCAATAGTGGCTACATTCGCGGAACAACTCTTGCGGGTGGGTCTCCTGAAAATAACCGCTGCCTATTTCACTGGAGGGAATATGCGCGGCGATTGCCAGCACCGGGACGTGGTTACGGTGACAATCAAACAGCCCGTTGATCAGGTGCAGGTTGCCTGGCCCGCACGAGCCTGCGCAGACGGCCAGTTCGCCCGTCAACTGCGCTTCAGCGCCCGCAGCGAAGGCTGCAACCTCTTCATGACGGGTTGGCATCCAGTCAATTGTTCCCATACGATTCAGACTGTCACTCAGACCATTTAGCGAGTCACCCGTTACACCCCAAATGCGTTTTACGCCAGCCTGTTCGAGTGTTTTAGCAATAAAAGCGGCAACCGTTTGTTTCATGGTTTTCCTTCTCCTCTAATGTGATACCGGTTACAAGTTTAGATGAAGATAATAGTTATGCTTCTCATTTCCCCCTTATTTCCGGCAGGTTTCATTTAACCTGTATTAAGCGTAGTTTGTTTTGGACATGGTGAAACAAGGAATAAATTCAAATGGTTATAAAACTATTAAATTCAGTTAACCGAGTGCTGACTCACGAAGATTTTGGCAAGTTATTGTTACGCTTTGCCGTCGGTGGGCTGATGCTGTTTCATGGGCTGCATAAACTCTTTGCAGGTATTGATGGCATCAGCGGTATGTTGATCGCGAAAGGTTTCCCTGGCTTTATTGCGTATGGCGTTTTGTTGGGAGAGGTCGTGGCACCGTGCCTGATTATTCTTGGCATCCTGACGCGTCCGGCGGCGTTGGGGCTGGCGTTTACGATGGTTGTGGCATGGCTGATGGTCGGGATGGGCGAAACCTGGACACTGGATAAAACCGGTGCATGGGCGATTGAAAGTCTGGTTTATTTCTTCATCGGCGCGCTGGCCGTGGCGTTTTTGGGGGCGGGGCGTTACTCCGTTGCCGGGAATTCTGCCTGGCGATAGTTACCATCTGAGAGACTATACCGAGGCGGGAAAGCGTAGCATTGCTCCGCCTCGTCGTTCAATCTGTCGCTAATCTATGTCGTCACTGTTCCATAGTTTGTGCCGACGTCTCAGCGCTCGCTGCGTCAATGCCCTTGCCATCGCGGTGCCTATTTCAGCGCTGACCACTAATCCCTGAATAAACGGACGATCGTGCATCAACCACGGCAGCCCGCCAAAAGCGATGCGATTGCGGGCGTTTTCCGGCGCTTGCAGCGTGTAATCTTCGCCGACATCCGGGATCTCATCGCCACAGGCCAGCAGTTGATCGCGTAGCGTTGGGAACGGGATATCTTTGCTCTGCAATGCCCGTTGTCCTCGGGCGTCAATAAACACATCAAATTCGCTGCGCTGACCGTGGTGGGAAATTACCGTCATTTCCTGTTCATTCATACGCTCATAATCTGTGCCAAGCGCGAGGATCTCAATCAGCCCGGCTTCGTGCAGCGCCAGTATTCGGCGAACTGACTCTGACGGGATTGCCGCATAGTTATCAATAAATACCCGCGCCAGTCCGCACCTGAAACGTTTTTCGTCGCGGGTATCAAGATGAGGGACTATCTCCTCGATAACCTCGTGCAGGCGCAGCAAGGTATAGCGCCAGGCGACGGTATGTTGTTTTTGCTTGTTGCGCTCAACTTCTACCAGGTTACGTCTCGCCCAGTCAAAAGGGTCATGTCTGAGCCTGTCGGCGAAATAGACTTCGGGGAACGTGTCGGCGTTAAGCGTCGCAAGCGCCACCTGTTGGCACCAGCCTGGCGCTGCGTCTTGCAGTTGTTGCGCCATAAGCTGAAAGATGCGGTCCAGTAATCCGTTTTGGCCATGGGCAATGGCATCTTCAATCGCTTCTGGCGTCGCGATATTCAGCGATTCATACGGAAGGGGGCAGTAAAAATCCGCTTCAGGCAGTACCCCGCTGCGCGACATCAGGGTCAGTTTCAGGTTTTGACTGTCGGATTTAGGTGTGAATTGCAGTGAATGGTCGGTATTGGTAGTGAAGGTGCCATGCTGACTGGCCACAGCCATCGCGGCGTCGATAGCACTTAACGAGGTGCCCAGAATCCCTACCCGGCAAGCACCAATCTGCGCGTCCATCAGACCGGTCCACGGACTGGGGAAAAATTTGCGTGCCTGAGCATCCGTTTCAGGCCACAGATGACCAGTGGCGATAGCGGCGAAATCCACCTCAACGGGCTGTGAAGCGTGGTTGATCCACAAAGAAACCCCATTCGGGGTCGCTTGCAGGTCGGTGACTTTGCTTGCTTCATGTACGCGAATCGTGAAGCCGGCTTGTTGCGCTTTATCGACAATGGCTAAGAAACGATCGCGATAATAGCCGCCGAGGATCACGCGGGGTAAAAATTTCCGCTCATGCAAAGAGGTGCGTTCAATCTGAAACTGGGCCAGATAGTCATCACTTTGATTTTGTAGCCACGTCAGATAGTTGATATAAATCGGTGGGATCTCAATGCTGGCTATATTTGCCAGCATGTGGTCTGCGTTGTTGTCGCTATTGTAAGGCATGCCAACGCCCGCCTCTTCAGCTTGCTCGTAAAGCTCTATTTCCAGCGGTTCACCGCGCTCAACCAGGGCATGAAACGTATAAATCCCGGTGGGACCGACGCCGACAATAGCCACTTTTTTCATGGGGATCCTTGTAGAAAGTTCGACGTGCTAGTCGGGGATTATGTTTAATCTGCGCAGGGTAAGTGTGGTCGATAATTTGCGGGGAGAGTGAAAACATCAGAATTTTGCAACGCCTGACAGCATAAAAAAGGCCACCCGGTACAGCCAGGCAGCCTTTTGCACATCAGATACCGGCCAATTACGCCAGCACTAAATCACCCTGCGGATGACAGGAACAAGCCAGCACATAACCTTCAGCGATTTCTGCGTCGGTCAGCGTCATGGTGCTGCTGACCGTGTAGTTACCGTCAACCACTTTGGTTTTGCAGCAGCCGCAAACGCCTGCACGGCATGCGGCGACAACCGGAACCTTGTTGCTTTCCAGCGCATCCAGCAGCGTACTGCCCACCGGCGCGTAGAACTCTTTCGCCGGCTGTAGCTTGGTAAACTTCAGACCGCTGGTGGCGGCTTCGGCAACAGGTGTGAAGAACTGCTCTTTAAAGAAGCGCGTCACGCCCAGCGCTTTGACTTCTTTCTCGACCAGATCCATATACGGTGCCGGGCCACAGGTCATCACGGTACGTGAGGTCAGATCCGGTACGCTTTTCAGCAGTTCAGTCGTCAGTCGGCCGGAAACAAAACCTTCTGTGGCATTGTTTTCAGCAACTAATGTCACCGGATATTCGCGCCACTCGTCGGCAAAAATGACATCTTGCGGCGAGCGAACGTTAAAGATTACCTGTACATCCGCTTGTGGGCGGTACTTTGCCAACCAGCG
This sequence comes from Citrobacter sp. Cpo109, assembly GCF_030332565.1. Classification (NCBI taxonomy): domain Bacteria; kingdom Pseudomonadati; phylum Pseudomonadota; class Gammaproteobacteria; order Enterobacterales; family Enterobacteriaceae; genus Citrobacter; species Citrobacter sp. Cpo109. The sequence continues at coordinate 54,027 of NZ_JAOWHQ010000043.1, read as the reverse complement.
ACGCATTGACATGATTGGCGTGACACCACAGCCGGCGGCCAGCATCAGGAACTTGTCTTCCGCTTTATCTTCACAGGTGAACTCACCCATTGCATCCGACAGCCAGATATAGTCGCCGCGCTTCACGTCGCGGGTTAGCCACTGTGAACCTGCGCCATCGTCAATCCGGCGGATGGTCAACGTGATGTACTCGCTAACGCCCGGCGTTGAAGAAATGGTGTAAGCACGCAGCGTATCCGCTGAATTACGTACGCTGACCAGTGCATACTGCCCGGCGCGGTAAGGATAATAATCGTGGCACAGCAACGAAATTGTCCATACATCCGGCGTTTCCTGATGGATGTGGTGAACCTGCATCCGCCATGGGCACTGATGAGTTGGCATTGTCATTCTTTACTCCTTACGCGCTCAGCAGTTGCTTCATGTCTTCTTCAACGGTGGTCACGGAACGCAGACCAAATTTCTCGTTTAGAACTGCCAGCAGATCCGGTGTGAAGAAACCAGGCGCAGTCGGGCCAGTGACGATGTTTTTCACGCCCAGAGACAGCAGGGTCAGCAGAATAACAATCGCTTTCTGTTCGAACCAGGAGAGCACCAGAGACAGCGGCAGATCGTTCACGCCACAGCCCAGTTTCTCAGCCAGGGTTACTGCCAGGATGATGGCAGAGTAAGCATCGTTACACTGACCAGCATCCACCAGACGCGGCAGACCTTCGATATCGCCGAACTCCAGTTTGTTGAAGCGGTATTTACCGCAAGCAAGGGTCAGGATCAGGCAGTCATCCGGCACGCTGGTGGCGAAGTCGGTGAAGTAGTTACGTTCACCACGTGCACCGTCACAACCGCCAACCAGGAAGATGTGACGCAGTTTTTCGCGGCTCACCAGGTCGATCAGGGTATCAGCAGCGCCCAGCAGGGTCTGACGACCGAAACCTACGGTGATCAGGTGCGGGATTTCGCTGTACGGGAAGCCAGCCATCTGCTGTGCCTGAGCGATAACCGGACCGAAGTTGTCGCCTTCGAGGTGGCTGACACCCGGCCAACCGACGATGCTACGGGTCCAGATACGGTCGTCGTACGCGCCAACGGTCGGGTCGATGATGCAGTTAGAGGTCATGACGATCGGACCTGGGAAGCGGGCAAACTCTACCTGCTGGTTCTGCCAACCGCTGCCGTAGTTACCGATCAGGTGCTTGAACTTACGCAGTTCCGGGTAGCCGTGTGCCGGCAGCATTTCACCGTGGGTATAAACGTTAACACCAGTACCTTCGGTCTGCTCCAGCAGGTTGTACAGATCTTTCAGGTCGTGACCGGAGATCAGGATGCACTTACCTTCGGTCGCTTTTACGTTGACCTGAGTCGGGGTTGGGTGACCGTATTTGGTGGTTTCACCGGCGTCCAGAATGCTCATCACTTTGAAGTTCATCTGGCCGATTTCCATTGAACACTCCAGCAGAGCGTTCATATCGGCAGGCCAGGTACCCAGCCATGCCATGATTTTGTGGTACTGAGCGTAGATTTCGTTGTCGTACTGACCGAGAACGTGTGCGTGCTCCATGTAAGCTGCCGCACCTTTCAGGCCGTACAGACACAGCAGACGCAGGCCGAGAATGTTCTCGCCGATGGCTGCTTTGTCTTTGTTCGGGGTAAATTCAGCGGCCTGACGTTGCAGGTCACCCAGATCGTCGCTGACCAGTTGCAGATCGGCCATCGGGTTGGTGACCGCTGCGTTCGCGTCGATGTTCAGGCATTGCGCTTTCAGGGCGTCGCGCATGGCGATAGCTTCACGGGCATAGCCAACAATACGCGGGGAATCGAAGTTAACGTTAGTCAGCGTGGAGAAGAACGCACGCGGCGCAAAGTTATCAACCTCATGGTCGATGATGCCGTATTCACGTGCTTTAACAGCCCATGCAGACAGACCTTGTAGGGAAGCAATCAGCAGATCCTGCAAATCGGAGGTTTCAGCCGTTTTACCGCACATACCCTGCGCGTAAGAGCAGCCGTTTCCTGCCGGAGTACGGATGGTTTGTTCACATTGCACACAAAACATGGTCACACCTTTTAAAGTTATATTTAATATACATGTTTAAGGTTATGCCTGAGCGCGAAGGGATAAAAGGGATTTCTGCTACTACTTGCAGGGAGATTGATTTAGCGCAATTTTGGCGGTAGCTGACTACCGCCAGAGAGGTATTTGTCCCGGCGTCAGGCGGAGAAAAACGCCATCAGCAGAGGCACTAACAGACTCAGAATAAAGCCGTGGACGATGGCTGCCGGGACCATTTCCAGACCGCCGCTGCGTTGTAAAACGGGCAGGGTGAAATCCATTGATGTTGCGCCGCATAATCCCAGCGCGGTAGAGCGGCTGCGGCCCACCATTCCTGGAATCAACATAATGGCGATTAGCTCACGGGCCAGGTCGTTAAAGAAGGCGGCACTACCAATTACGGGCCCGAATGATTCGGTTAACAGAATACCGGATAGGGAATACCAGCCAAAACCTGATGCCATCGCCAGCGCGGTTTTCAGCGGTAGACCGAGGATCAAGGCATTGATAACCCCCGCCAGCATCGAACTGGCGACGACGACGACGGCCACGATCATCCCCCGACGGTTCAGCACAATTTGCTTTAAGGTCATGCCGCTGTTGCGTAGTTGAATCCCCACCAGGAACAGTAAAAAGATTAACGTATATTCGCTGGCTTCGGTGGCATGCTGCAGAATGGGAAGCCCAGTGAGGCCGAGCAGGAAACCGATGACGACGACGCCGCAAAGCTGAAGCGACTCAAGCGCCATTGCAATTCGCGAAGGGAGCTTTTCTTGCTTGTGGTTGTGTCTCCAGGGCAGCGAACGTTCCAGCCAGAACAGCGCCGCAATATTACACAGTATAATGACTGTCACGCTGACCGCAGAATAATGAAGAATGGCTAACAGGTTGCTGGCGAGATTATCCAGAAACGCCAGGCTAATACCCATAAAAAAGAGAATAAGGTAGACGATCCAGCTTAACAGGCGATTGATAAGTTGTAATGCAGTCCTGTGCCGGAGCGGAATAAGGTAGCCCACAATAAGGGGAACCAGAATGATTAACAGCCCTGAAAACATGAAAATCAGATCCTTGCTGAGAAGTAAGACGAAATGCGTCACTATAACCTAAATAATTCAAGTTGCAGGAAGGCGGCAAGGGAGTGAATCCCCGGGAGCGTACATAAGTACGTGACTGGGGGGAGCGAGCGCAGTCAACACATCTGCAACTTGAAGTATAACGGGTATACACACTACTCAATGCAAAGAGGGGAGTAAAGTTGCAAATAAAAGGAAATATAGCGTGGAGAAAAAAGACCTGACAATAGTCAGGTCTTTTTGTTAGCGATTAATCGCGTTTTTCCAGCAGAGTGCGGTAAATAAGACCGCCGAGTACCCCACCGATGATCGGCATAACCCAGAAGAACCACAATTGTTGCAGTGCCCAACCGCCCTGGAAGATGGCGACTGCGGTACTACGTGCCGGGTTTACAGAAGTGTTGGTGACCGGAATACTGATCAAGTGAATCAGTGTTAACGCCAGACCAATTGCGATAGGTGCAAAACCTGCCGGAGCATGTTTATCGGTCGCGCCGTGGATCACTAATAAGAAACCTGCGGTCAGAATAATTTCAATGACGACGGCAGAAAGCATGGAATAACCGCCTGGTGAATGTTCACCAAAGCCGTTCGAAGCAAAACCACTGGCCGTTGCATCAAAACCTGCTTTACCGCTGGCAATAAGATACAGTGCCGCAGCTGCAACAATACCGCCCACAACCTGAGCAATAACGTAACCAATAACGTCTTTTGCCGGGAAGCGACCGCCAGCCCATAAACCGAAGGTTACCGCTGGGTTAAAGTGTCCACCGGAAATATGTCCTACGGCGAAAGCCATGGTCAGTACCGTCAGACCAAACGCCAGGGCCACACCGGCAAATCCAATACCCAACTCCGGGAATGCTGCGGCCAGTATTGCGCTACCGCACCCGCCAAAGACGAGCCAAAACGTACCGAAGAATTCAGCTGCTAATTTCCTGAACATAACCACCTCAATTAAAAGTTCCGGGTTCGAGTTCCTTGCCCGGTAATTCATCGCTAAAAAGGGACGATGATGAAAGAGCGGGTATTTTAGAAAAAAACATCATCCCTTCGCCAGTTAAATTGATGAAAAAATTTGATTTAAGGCAATATGTTGTTATTCCTTTATGAATATTGGATGAATGAAGCATAGTTCAATTAGGAAAAGGTGATGATTGAGTTCTGAAATAATATTCCGAGGAAAACATAAGAAGAATATTCTTATATTTTTCAATTTCTGCTACTAACCTCCTGATCATACCGGGTGTCCTGAGCGCCCGCTTGCCGTTATACTCCTGATAACTTGAAGGAAAAAGTTAGCATTTCCGGAGGCTATATGATTCTCGAACGCGTTGAGATTGTTGGATTTCGTGGTATTAACCGTCTGTCGTTGATGCTGGAGCAGAGCAACGTGCTGATTGGGGAGAACGCGTGGGGTAAATCCAGTCTGCTGGATGCCTTGACTCTGCTGCTGTCGCCGGAGTCAGACCTGTATCATTTTGTCCGCGAGGATTTCTGGTTCCCGCCGGGTGATATACAGGGCCGGGAACACCACCTGCACATTATCCTGACGTTTCGTGAATCCCAACCAGGTCGTCACCGGGTGCGTCGCTATCGTCCTCTGGAAGCTAGCTGGACGCCGTGCCAGGATGGCTATCACCGCATTTTTTATCGCCTGGAAGGCGAGTGTGCGGATGACGGTAGCGTTCTGACCTTGCGCAGTTTTCTTGACGGCGACGGACATCCATTACCTCTCGATGACATTAACGATCAGGCGCGACACCTCGTGCGCCTGATGCCGGTACTGCGTCTGCGTGACGCGCGATTTATGCGACGGATCCGCAACGGTACGGTGCCAGATTCGGCGGATGTCGAAGTCACCGCCCGCCAACTGGATTTTCTGGCGCGTGAGCTGGCTACCCGGCCGCAAAACCTGACCGACGGGCAGATCCGCCAGGGATTATCGGCCATGGTTCAGTTGTTGGAGCACTATTTTTCCGAGCAGGGGGCTGGCCAGTCCCGCTACCGTCTGATGCGCCGTCGCTCCAATAACGAACAACGGAGCTGGCGCTATCTGGACATTATTAACCGCATGATTGATAAACCCGGCGGACGTACGCACCGGGTTATTCTGTTGGGCCTGTTTTCGACCTTGTTGCAGGCCAAAGGCACGCTAAGGCTGGATAAAGACGCCCGACCTTTATTGCTGGTGGAAGATCCAGAAACGCGTTTACATCCCATCATGCTGTCGGTGGCCTGGCACTTGTTGAATTTACTGCCTCTGCAGCGAGTGGCGACCACCAACTCCGGTGAGCTGCTGTCCCTTACGCCTGTTGAACATGTTGTTCGTCTGGTACGTGAATCATCCCGCGTCGCTGCCTGGCGGCTGGGGCCGGGTGGGATCAGTGCAGAAGATGGTCGGCGAATCGCATTTCATATTCGTTTTAATCGTGCGTCATCGTTGTTTGCCCGCTGCTGGTTGCTGGTAGAAGGTGAAACGGAAACCTGGGTGATTAACGAACTGGCCCGCCAGTGCGGACACCACTTTGATGCGGAAGGGATTAAAGTCATTGAATTTGCCCAGTCCGGTCTTAAGCCGCTGGTTAAATTCGCCCGCCGGATGGGAATAGAGTGGCATGTGCTGGTCGATGGAGATGAAGCCGGGAAAAAGTACGCGGCCACGGTACGTAGCTTATTGAATGACGACAGAGAGGAAGAGCGCGAGCATTTGACCATGCTCCCCGCGCTGGATATGGAACACTTTATGTATCGCCAGGGGTTTGCTGACGTCTTTCACCGGGTGGCGCAAATTCCGGAGAACGTGCCTATGAATATGCGCAAAATAATCTCCAAGGCGATTCACCGGTCGTCAAAACCGGATCTGGCGATCGAGGTGGCGATGGAAGCCGGGCGGCGGGGCGTTGATGCGGTGCCAACGCTGCTGCGAAAAATGTTTTCCCGCGTGCTGTGGCTGGCACGCGGCAGAGCGGATTAGTGGCGAAACATCGACGACAGCTGCGAATGGATGCTGTCCAGTAGCTGATAGCGGCGGCGGTATTCTGCGCGTTTTTTGCTCGCAATATCCGCCTCGCTTTTTCGCGCCAGCGTGCGCGGAATATGATAGTACCCGTTGCTGTCGCACTCACCGCCAACCGACTCCCAAAAAGTGTTGTAGTCGGAAAGGATTACCTTGTTTTTATCGTCGTAGCGCGGGCTGCGAAAAATATGCTGTTCATTGCTTACAGCCAGAATTTGTTCGATATTTAATTGTTCCGCAAAACAGCAAATGGCTTCCATCACAATACGTTTTGGGAAAATCCCATGGCATGATTTGGTCGCTTTTTGAATTTCTTCATGTGGCAGTAATCGGCTGCCTCCCTGTAACCCGCCAATAAACAGTGTACTGCTCCCTTCATAATTGCACAGCGTAAACGTCATTTCCGCTAAAGTCTCGCCAGTGCAATTGCGTACCAGAATGGTGCTTTCACCTTCTTTATCCAGTATGATGAATGAAGTCATTATTACGCTAAATACTTCGCTATTTTTTCCCTCAATTTGTGCTAGTTGTAATCCATCTTCACTTAAATAATTCTTAAATTCAGTGGCTGAAAAAAAGCTACGGATAGCATTGTAATGATAACGCACGGCATCCAGTTTCGTTTTGTGGTCAAGATTTTTCGCGAGATAGGCGCGATGCAAACGAACCGGCAATCGTGGCTGGCGTGCAAGTATGCTATCAAGGTCAGGCCATTGCGCCAACTCGGTCATCCATTCACGCGTTAATCGCGGCATAAGCGCTGAGCGCAACAAAAACTTACGACGAAAGCTACGCTGATGCCAAAATTGTCCGGGGCGCCAATGTCCGGTCATCAGGCTACAAAAGAGGCTAAAACTTGTAACTGGTTTTGAAGAATGAAAAGTGCTTTCAGTTAGCTGGCTCATAATATAAATCCGATTGATACCCTTGTACTAATTTCAGCACAGCGGATCTTAACCATTCATCAATAACTCTGTTATTCTTGCGCTTTTCAACGGCGATTTATTTAACGTTGATGTTTAGCACTCCACTCTGGTGGACGTATTGGGGGAATTGGGACATTTATGAAGCTCAAGGGAAAAATCAAAAAACGCTATTTTCTGTTCGCCATCATCCTTATTGTGGCGGTAATTGCACTTTGGCGAACGCTTAATGCGCCTTTACCTCAGTATCAAACATTAATTGTTCGTCCTGGCGATCTGCAGCAAAGCGTGTTGGCTACCGGTAAGCTGGATGCGCTGCGTAAAGTTGACGTCGGGGCGCAGGTCAGCGGGCAGTTAAAAACGCTGTCGGTTGCGATTGGCGATAAAGTAAAAAAGGATCAGTTGCTCGGCGTTATCGATCCTGAACAGGCGCAAAACCAAATCAAAGAGGTTGAAGCAACGCTGATGGAATTGCGCGCCCAGCGTTTACAAGCCGAAGCTGAGTGGAAGCTGGCGCGGGTTACTCTTTCCCGCCAACAACAGCTGGCGAAAACCCAGGCTGTTTCACAGCAGGATCTCGACACGGCGGCCACCGAAATGGCGGTCAAACAGGCGCAAATTGGCACAATTGACGCGCAAATTAAACGTAATCAGGCCTCACTCGATACGGCAAAAACCAACCTTGATTACACCCGCATCGTTGCGCCAATGGCTGGCGAAGTAACGCAAATTACTACGCTGCAAGGGCAAACCGTTATTGCCGCCCAGCAGGCCCCTAATATTCTGACGCTGGCGGATATGAGCACCATGCTGGTAAAAGCGCAGGTTTCTGAGGCTGATGTAATTCACCTGCATCCAGGGCAAAAGGCCTGGTTTACCGTGCTGGGCGATCCGCAAACACGCTATGAAGGTAAACTCAAAGATGTTCTTCCGACGCCAGAGAAAGTGAATGATGCGATTTTCTTCTATGCCCGCTTCGAAGTTCCAAACCCGAAAGGGATCCTGCGTCTGGATATGACCGCGCAGGTCCATATCCAGCTCACGGATGTCAAAAATGTCCTGACCATCCCGCTGTCGGCGCTGGGCGATCCTATTGGCAATAATCGTTATAACGTCAGGCTGCTGCGTAACGGCGAAACCCGCGAACGTGAAGTGGTTATCGGCGCGCGTAATGACACCGATGTGGAGATCGTGAAAGGGCTGGAAGAGGGGGATGAAGTCATTACCGGTGAGGGCAACGCTGGAGCTGCAAAATGACAGCATTGCTTGAGCTGAGCCATATCCGCCGCAGCTATCCGTCAGGTGAAGACCAGGTTGAGGTGTTGAAGGACGTATCCTTGAGCATTCAGGCCGGGGAAATGGTGGCGATTGTCGGGGCGTCGGGTTCGGGTAAATCGACGCTGATGAACATTCTCGGCTGTCTGGATAAGCCAACCAGCGGTACGTATCGCGTTGCCGGACGCGATGTCTCTACGCTGGATAGCGATGCGCTAGCGCAACTCCGTCGTGAGCATTTTGGTTTTATCTTCCAGCGCTATCACCTGCTGTCGCATTTAACCGCCGCACAAAACGTTGAGGTACCCGCGGTCTACGCTGGCACTGAACGTAAGCAGCGCCTGGCGCGTGCGCAGGAATTACTCCAGCGGCTGGGGTTGGGTGACCGGGTTGACTATCAACCTTCCCAGCTTTCCGGTGGTCAGCAGCAGCGGGTCAGTATCGCGCGTGCGCTGATGAACGGGGGGCAGGTTATTCTTGCCGACGAACCCACCGGTGCACTGGATAGCCATTCCGGCGAAGAGGTGATGGCGATTTTGCATCAGCTGCGCGATCGCGGGCATACGGTAATTATCGTTACTCACGACAGCCAGGTCGCCGCGCAGGCCGAACGGGTCATTGAAATTCGTGACGGCGAGATTGTGCGCAATCCACCGCCACAGAAACCCTCTGGCGGACGCGATATCGCGGAGCCAACGGTGAAAACGGCATCCGGCTGGAGCCAATTTGTCAGCGGTTTTCGTGAAGCGCTTACCATGGCCTGGCTGGCAATGGCCGCGAATAAAATGCGAACGCTACTGACCATGCTTGGGATCATCATCGGTATTGCTTCGGTGGTGTCGATTGTGGTGGTAGGCGATGCGGCTAAACAGCTGGTACTGGCAGATATTCGCGCTATTGGTACTAACACCATTGATATCTATCCAGGCAAAGATTTCGGCGACGACGATCCGCAATATCAACAGGCGTTGAAGTATGACGATTTGACGGCGCTAAAGAAGCAGCCCTGGGTCAGTTCAGTAACGCCTGCAGTGTCGAAGAACCTGCGGTTACGCTATGGCAACATCGATGTTGCTGCCAGTGCTAATGGCGTTAGCAGCGACTATTTCAACGTCTACGGCATGACATTTAGCGAAGGGACCACCTTTAACGCCGAGCAACTGGCGGGGCGTGCTCAGGTGGTGGTGCTCGACAGCAATACCCGTCGTCAGTTGTTCCCCAACAAAGCGAAAGTTGTTGGCGAGGTCGTGCTGGTGGGGAATATGCCTGCCACGGTGATTGGTGTTGCAGAAGAGAAACAGTCGATGTTTGGCAGTAGCAAGATCCTGCGTGTCTGGCTGCCTTACAGCACTATGTCCGGGCGCATAATGGGACAGTCGTGGCTGAACTCGATCACCGTGCGGGTGAAGGATGGTTTTGACAGTGCCCAGGCCGAACAGCAACTGACCCGACTGTTGACGTTGCGCCACGGTAAGAAGGATTTCTTCACCTGGAATATGGACGGTATCTTGAAAACCGCCGAAAAGACCACACGTACATTACAACTCTTCCTGACGCTGGTGGCGGTGATTTCGCTGGTGGTCGGTGGGATTGGCGTGATGAATATTATGCTGGTTTCGGTAACCGAACGAACGCGTGAGATTGGCATTCGTATGGCGGTTGGCGCTCGCGCCAGTGACGTGCTGCAACAGTTCTTAATTGAAGCAGTGTTGGTGTGTCTGGTTGGCGGCGCGTTGGGCATTAGCCTGTCGATGCTGATCGCCTTTACGCTACAGCTATTTCTGCCGGGCTGGGAAATTGGATTTTCACCCGTCGCGCTGTTGACGGCTTTCCTGTGTTCGACTGCAACCGGGGTGTTGTTTGGCTGGCTACCGGCGCGGAATGCGGCACGTCTGGATCCGGTAGATGCTCTGGCGCGGGAATAATGCCACAGAGATAAAAATGCCAGCCGCAAGGGCTGGCATTTTGACTGCGGGATGTACACAATGAGACAGAAGAGCTATGCGACAGCTTCTGCTTCAATGACAGGCACGATGACACTGGCATGATTGCCTTTTGGCCCCTGGTGGACATCAAACTGGACAGACTGTCCGGCTTTTAGCGTTCTGTAACCATCCATCTGAATGGTGGAGTAATGGGCGAAAATATCTTCGCCGCCGCCTTCGGGGCAAATGAAACCAAACCCTTTGGCGTTGTTGAACCACTTAACAGTACCCGTTTCCATACTTCGACATCCTTCGTAAATCTTATATAAGTAAGATGGAATGAACCGGTGGCGGAGTGGGGGCTGTTCAAAACCTCGCCAACTCTCGAAACTACAATTTAGAGAAATCAGGCGGGGCGTCAAGCGCCATACAGACGGAATAGGGTAAAAATGCATCAAAATTTGAAGCAGTTAACGCTATTGTCGGTTATGTGACAGATGTCGCGGATGGCACTAATAGATGATAGTTATCTAATACTTGAGGTAGATTGATTGTGCGCATAGGCTGCTTGTCAGCGGCAAGATTTTCTGCCGGAAACCGTAACTGAAGATGACGACTGACAATGGGTAAGACGAACGACTGGCTGGATTTCGATCTGCTGGCGGAAGACAAATTGCGCGACGCGCTAAAACCGCCATCTATGTATAAAGTGATATTAGTCAATGATGATTACACTCCGATGGAGTTTGTTATTGACGTGTTACAAAAATTCTTTTCTTATGATGTAGAACGTGCAACGCAACTGATGCTTGCAGTTCACTATCAAGGTAAAGCTATCTGCGGTGTGTTCACTGCCGAAGTGGCTGAAACCAAAGTAGCGATGGTGAACAAATATGCGAGGGAGAACGAGCATCCGTTGCTGTGTACGCTGGAAAAAGCCTGAATGCAGGCATAAACATTGGGGGAGGTGCCTATGCTCAATCAAGAACTGGAACTCAGTTTAAACATGGCTTTCGCCAGAGCGCGCGAGCACCGACATGAGTTTATGACCGTCGAGCACTTGTTACTGGCGTTGCTCAGTAACCCATCGGCCCGCGAAGCGCTGGAAGCGTGTTCTGTGGATCTGGTGGCGCTCCGTCAGGAACTCGAAGCCTTCATTGAACAGACCACACCTGTATTGCCTGCCAGTGAGGAAGAGCGCGACACGCAGCCAACGTTGAGTTTTCAGCGTGTACTGCAACGCGCGGTCTTTCATGTTCAGTCCTCCGGGCGCAATGAAGTTACCGGCGCAAATGTGCTGGTCGCTATCTTCAGCGAGCAGGAATCTCAGGCGGCTTATCTGCTGCGTAAGCATGAAGTAAGTCGTCTTGATGTGGTGAATTTTATTTCTCATGGCACGCGCAAAGACGAACCCAGCCAGTCTTCTGACTCTGGGAATCAGCCAAATAACGAAGAGCAAGCTGGCGGGGAGGACCGTATGGAAAACTTCACGACTAACCTTAACCAGCTTGCCCGAGTGGGCGGAATTGATCCGCTCATTGGCCGGGACAAAGAGCTGGAGCGCGCCATTCAGGTACTGTGCCGTCGCAGAAAAAACAACCCGCTGCTGGTGGGAGAGTCTGGTGTCGGTAAAACCGCCATTGCCGAAGGTCTCGCCTGGCGTATCGTCCAGGGTGATGTGCCTGAAATTATGGCTGATTGTACTCTTTACTCCCTGGATATCGGCTCGCTGCTGGCAGGCACCAAATATCGCGGTGATTTTGAAAAACGCTTTAAGGCGCTGTTGAAACAGCTGGAACAGGATACTAACAGCATTCTGTTTATCGATGAGATCCACACCATTATTGGTGCGGGTGCGGCATCGGGCGGCCAGGTGGATGCGGCTAACCTTATCAAGCCGTTGCTCTCCAGCGGGAAGATTCGTGTGATAGGGTCCACAACCTATCAGGAATTCAGCAATATCTTTGAAAAAGATCGTGCGTTAGCGCGTCGTTTCCAGAAAATCGATGTCACTGAGCCATCGGTAGAAGAGACCGTGCAGATAATCAACGGTCTGAAGCCGAAATACGAAGCGCACCATGACGTCCGCTATACCGCCAAAGCGGTGCGTGCAGCGGTCGAGCTGGCGGTGAAATACATTAACGATCGTCATCTGCCGGATAAAGCGATTGACGTGATTGATGAGGCGGGCGCGCGTGCGCGTCTGATGCCGGTCAGCAAGCGCAAGAAAACCGTCAACGTGGCGGATATCGAGTCCGTTGTGGCCCGCATTGCGCGGATCCCGGAGAAGAGCGTTTCGCAGAGCGATCGCGACACGCTGAAAAACCTGGGCAACCGTCTGAAAATGCTGGTATTCGGACAAGATAAAGCCATTGAGGCGCTGACTGAAGCGATCAAAATGAGCCGTGCCGGTCTGGGACACGAGCATAAACCGGTCGGTTCGTTCCTGTTTGCCGGACCAACTGGCGTCGGTAAGACCGAAGTCACGGTGCAGTTGTCCAAAGCACTCGGCATTGAACTGCTGCGTTTTGATATGTCCGAATATATGGAACGCCACACCGTCAGCCGCCTGATTGGTGCGCCTCCGGGGTATGTCGGTTTCGACCAGGGCGGTTTGCTGACCGATGCTGTTATTAAGCATCCGCATGCGGTACTGCTGCTGGATGAAATCGAAAAAGCACACCCGGATGTCTTTAACCTGCTGTTGCAGGTGATGGATAACGGCACGCTGACCGACAATAACGGGCGTAAAGCGGATTTCCGCAATGTGGTGCTGGTCATGACCACCAACGCCGGTGTGCGTGAAACTGAGCGTAAATCGATTGGGTTGATTCATCAGGACAATAGTACTGATGCAATGGGCGAAATCAAAAAAGTGTTTACGCCGGAATTCCGTAACCGCCTCGACAACATTATCTGGTTTGATCATCTCTCTACCGAGGTGATTCATCAGGTTGTTGATAAGTTTATCGTCGAGCTTCAGGTTCAGCTGGATCAGAAAGGTGTCTCTCTGGAAGTGAGCCAGGAAGCACGTGACTGGCTGGCAGAGAAAGGCTACGACCGCGCAATGGGCGCACGTCCAATGACGCGTGTTGTCCAGGATAACCTGAAAAAACCATTGGCTAACGAACTGCTGTTCGGTTCGCTGGTGGATGGTGGCCAGGTGACCGTTGCGCTGGATAAAGAGAAAAATGAGCTGACTTATGGTTTCCAGAGTGCGCAAAAGCACAAGCCAGAAGCTGCACATTAATCTTTAATCACCTAATCAGCCGGGTGTAATGCCCGGTTTTTTTTCGCCTGATAAAAGTGATTTGAATTGGGGTATTCAGGGAGTTTAAACGACAGGCAAAAAATAAGCCTGCGTAAGGGAGATTACGCAGGCTAAGGAGGTGGTTCCTGGTACAGCTAGCATTTATGGGTTATGTTTTTCAGCGGAGGGGATAATACCCTTAATGAACGAAACGGTATGTGATCGATTTCTAAGAATCTTCCGAACGCTGAAAAATAACCGTAATTAACTACTTAGCATGCGGGTCGCGCGTGGACTCACCGGTAAAATTACGCATCAACAATGCATAATTCAGATCGATATCCTCCGGTACAGGCATCCACACGGTGTAACCATCGCCCGGCGCAACCGGCATCGATTCGCCTTTCGCGTTTTCCATCTGTTCGAGAGTAAAGTTGATGTTGCCATGTGGGGTCATCAGCTCCAGGCTGTCGCCGACGGTGAATTTGTTTTTCACCAGTACGGCTGCCAGTTCACCTTTACGTTCGCCGGTGAATTCGCCGACAAACTGCTGACGCTCGGAAACAGAGAAACCGTATTCGTAGTTCTGATAGTCGTCATGTGTATGGCGGCGCAGGAACCCTTCGGTGTAACCACGATGTGCCAGACCTTCCAGCGTTTCCAGCAGTTGCGGGTCGAACGGTTTACCGGCTGCGGCATCATCAATGGCTTTACGATAGACCTGCGCGGTACGTGCACAGTAATAGTATGACTTGGTGCGGCCTTCGATCTTCAGGGAATGCACACCCATCTGCGTCAGACGTTCAACGTGGGCAATGGCACGCAAATCCTTCGAATTCATGATGTAAGTGCCATGTTCGTCTTCGAACGCGGTCATATACTCACCCGGACGCTGGGCTTCTTCAATCATAAAGACTTTGTCTGTCGGTGCGCCGATACCCAGCGTAGGCTCAACGTTTTGTACCGGGATAGGCTCGTATTTATGTACGATATTGCCCACCACGTCTTCTTTGCCTTCCTGCACGTTGTATTCCCAGCGGCAGGCATTGGTGCAGGTACCCTGGTTAGGGTCACGTTTGTTGATATAGCCAGAAAGCAGGCAACGGCCGGAGTAGGCCATACACAGCGCACCGTGAACGAAGATCTCAAGCTCCATATCCGGCACCTGGGTGCGGATCTCTTCGATTTCTTCCAGCGACAGCTCGCGGGAGAGGATCACGCGGGTCAGCCCCATCTGCTTCCAGAATTTCACCGTCGCCCAGTTTACGGCGTTAGCCTGTACTGAAAGGTGAATGTCCATGTCAGGGAAGTTTTCGCGCACCAGCATAATCAGACCAGGGTCTGACATGATCAGTGCATCCGGCCCCATTTCCACCACCGGTTTCAGATCACGAATGAAGGTCTTCAGCTTGGCATTGTGTGGGGCAATGTTAACCACCACATAGAATTTTTTACCCAGTTCATGAGCTTCATTAATGCCGAGCTGCAGGTTTTCGTGGTTGAATTCGTTGTTGCGTACGCGCAGTGAGTAACGCGGTTGGCCCGCATACACAGCGTCTGCGCCATAGGCGAAAGCGTAACGCATGTTTTTCAGCGTTCCCGCCGGGGAAAGGAGTTCCGGTTTAAACATAATTTTCTCGTTCTGATGACAGGTCAGACTCGCCTCACTCAATGAGGCGGTTAGGGGAGTGCCCCCATATTAAGGGCGGGCATTGTAGCGCTGCGAGGAAGTCAGGTAAAGAAAAACGCCGGGCGACAGCGTTGCGTTACCCGGCTGAGCGAGTAATTATCAGGTCTTATCTTTTATCGTCTGACTGGCACCATTGGTCTTAACTGAAGCAATACCGGTCTCGCGTGACTGTTCATTCGCATACAGTTGACTGCTACCAATAATCTGGTGGTTTGCAGCTTTCAGGTTGAAATGTAATTTGCCATTAGCCGCTGTTTTTTTCTCATAACGCTCATCCAGAGGGCTGTTAGCCTGGACAGATGCGATCCCTTTTTCTGCAGCGCCTTTTGTAGTGTAAAGCTCACTGGTAAGGATTATTTCCCCGTTCCCAGCTTTAAGAACAAAGCGGTACTGATCATCGCTACTCTTACTTAATTCAAACCAACCAGCCATATGAACTCCTTGATTAAAAGTTTTATATCAAACAGTTATTGACGACAGTATTGTCAGAAACAGTATGAGCGATATTTGGAGAGTTGCTAGTTACCAGGGCTCACGGAGCCCTGAAGGGCAGGAGAGTTTAAGCAATTCGGCAGGCGTCGGCTTCCCAGCGATACCCCACGCCATAGACCGCGCGGATAAACGACTGCTCGGCATCCAGCGACTCCAGCTTGCGTCGCAGGTTCTTAATATGGCTGTCGATGGTGCGGTCGGTAACGACGCGGTAATCGTCATAGAGATGATTGAGCAACTGTTCACGGGAGAACACTTTTCCCGGCTCATGTGACAACGTTTTAAGTAAGCGGAATTCGGCGGGCGTTAAATCGAGCATCTTCCCACGCCAGGAGGCCTGAAAACGGCCTTCATCGACGATAAGCGGGCTTTCTGCATCCATTTGTTGCAGTTCGCGCTGCGGTTTGCATCGGCGCAGGATCGTTTTTACGCGCGCGACAACTTCGCGCGGGCTGTAAGGTTTACAAATATAATCATCAGCACCGATCTCCAGCCCCAGCAGGCGATCAATCTCTTCGATTTTAGCGGTTACCATCATGATGGGGACTTCTGAGAAGCGGCGGATTTCCCGACACAGGGTCAGACCGTCGGTACCGGGCAGCATCAGATCCAACAAGATCAGATCGGGCGGCGTTTGACGCACGTAAGGCAGAACAAGGTCGCCGTGGTTGATCAGCGTAGGGGCATAGCTCGCTGCCCGCAGGTAGTCGATCAGCAGTTGCCCCAGCTTAGGCTCATCTTCCACGATCAGAATACGCGGTGTGTTTTCATCAATGGGTAACTCAGTCATACATCTCTCTGTAAATCGCGTTCCAGCGGTAACTCTACTGTAATGCTAACCCCACCAAAAGGCGAATGGGCGGCACGAATCAGACCATTATGCGCCAGTACGATATTGACGCAAATCGCCAGCCCCAATCCGGAACCTCCGCTGGCGCGGTTGCGCGAGCCTTCGGTGCGATAAAATCGTTCAAACAGCTTCTGTAACTGCTCGTCACTTACGCCAGGAGCGGAATCTGCGAAGGTTAATAACACCATGCGTTCGCGTTGTTCGGCGCTGATATGCAACCCGCCACCGCTATCGGTGTAGCGCAGACTGTTTTCCAGCAGGTTGTTGAACAGCTGCATCAGACGATCCCTGTCACCAAATACCGTCATGCTGTCGGGGAGCGAAAGCTGTATGGTCAATCCACGGCTGGCGAAGCGTTCACGAAATGCGCCGCTTGCCACTTCCAATAGGGGGATGAGGTCCAGCGATGTTTTCTGATAGGCCAGCGCGCCTTCATCTGACATGGAGAGCTGATGAAGGTCGTCAACCAGTTTGGTGAGCGTACCGACTTCAGCCTGCAACGAGGCAACGGAGTCAGGGGTAAACTGGCGTACGCCATCCTGAATGGCCTCCAGTTCACCGCGCAACACCGCCAACGGCGTACGCAGTTCGTGAGAAATATCGGCCATAAAGTCACGACGCATCTGCTGGTTTTTTTCCAACGTACTGGCGAGCTGGTTGAAGTCCTGCGCCAGCTTGCCCAGCTCATCCGTACTGGTTGGCGTAACGCGAGTGGTGAAATCGCCCGCTGCCAGTTTGTGCGTGCCTTCCACCAACCGTTTAACCGGGGCCAGCAGGCTGCGCGCCAGCGTAAACGTCGCCAGCGCGGCCAGGATCGTGGAGAGCGCAACGATAAGCCAACTGGATCGTCTTTGCTGCATGTCGAAATTGATATCCGTATTCCGCGTTAAGCGTTCTACAGGAGAGGCGATCACGGCGCCCACTTCGCTACCGTTAACGCGTATGGGATGGCGCATGCCGTCGCGAGGAACTGGGCCGCGCGGGCCGACCAGCACGCGGGCATTTTGGTCGACAACCCAAAACTGTGTACGCCAGCCGTGTGGCGGCATGCCTGGGCCCGGTTTATCATCGTCGTTATCGTGTTCAAAAGAGCGCAGGATCTGGAAAACAAAACGATCGTTATTGCGTAAGAATCTCCAGTTGCCGTGCTGCTCGTACTGCTCGCTTAATGCGTCGCTGAGCATTTGCAGCCGCTGCTCGTTGCCGTGCTTGATATAGTCAATAAAACCACGTTCGAAGCTAATGCGTACGGCCCAGTGCATGCTGATCAGCAACACAATGCAGGTGGCGAAAATTGCCAGAAACAGTTTGCCGGTGATACCGGGCCGCCAGAACTTCATCAGGTGCTCCTTTTGCGCCGTGAAATCACCGCGTTGGTTTGCGTGTCGTTCGGCACGCGGGCAAAAATAATGGCGGGCAGCGCAATAATGAAGGCGATGCACAGCCAGGTATACATAAAGACGGTATGCGTACTTCCGCTGTCGATGGCGATATGCTGTTGGCCGAACATGCCCAGCAGCAGGCCTGCGATGGTCACACCAATACTCATCGATAGCTGCATGATCATCGACAGCAGGCTGTTACCGCTGCTGGCCAGATCGTCAGGCAGATCTTTTAACGTAAGCGTGTTCATGGATGAAAAACGCGTTGAGTTGACCATTCCCTGTAAAAACAGCACGAAGGGCAGGGCGTAATACCAGCCCAGCAGTGCCGTGGTCATTAGCAACAGACTGACCAGCGAAAGGCCAAGCGTAGTGGTAATCAGCACACGACGGTAACCAAAGCGGTTAACGACCTGCACCACAATGCGCTTCATGCCCATACTGCCCAGCACCATCGGGATCATCATCAGCCCGGCATGAAAAGGTGAAAAACCGAGGCCAATCTGTAAAAACACCGGTGTCATAAACGGCAACATGCCGCTGCCGATGCGTCCGGCAAAACTGCCGAACAGACCTAGCGAGAAGGTTGGTGTGCGAAACAGATTCAGGCTGAATAGCGCACGCGGATTACGATGGGCGTGTTTCAGATACAGCGCAATAGCCAACACCCCGCAGATAACCAACGCCGCCAGCGTGATACTGGAGAGGCCGGTTCCTTTGCTGCCATCGAGCGCCAGCGTCAGTACCGCCATGCCGACCGCCAGCATCGCGAACCCAGAGAGGTCGAAACGTCGGGTTTGCATGGTGTAGTTGGGCATCAGCATTAACGTCGCTATCGCACCGACAATACCAACCGGAATGTTAATCAAAAATATCCAGTGCCAGGAGGCGTATTCAACCAGAATTCCGCCTAACGCCGGGCCCAGCAGCGGGCCGATTTGACCGGGTAAAGTGACAAACGTCATTGCCGCCATATATTGCTCACGCGGGACGATTTTCATCACCGTTAGCCTGCCGACCGGCACCATCATCGCGCCGCCAACGCCTTGTAAGACGCGCGCCATCACCAGCTCGTTGAGCGTGCTGGACCCGGCGCAAAACAGCGAGCCAAGCGTAAATAGGATGATGGCGGTGAAGAAGATATTACGCACGCCAACTTTGTCCGCCAGCCATCCGCTGGCGGGCAGCATCACGGCCACAGTTAAAACATATGACACAATGACCATATGCATGTGTAACGGGCTTTCCCCGAGGCTTGCCGCCATCGAGGGAAGCGCGGTGTTAACGATGGTGGTATCCAGCGACTGCATAAAAAAGCCAAATGCCACAATCCAAAGTTGCCAGCGGGTGCTGTCGGGAAGTTCTGTCATAACTCTGCTACCGGTTTGCTGTTTTTACGCGAAAAACGCAGACGCAGACGGTCGAAAAAGAGATAGACCACGGGCGTGGTGTACAGCGTCAGGAGCTGACTCACGACCAGCCCACCGACAATGGTTATCCCCAAAGGCTGACGCAGTTCAGAGCCATCGCCTGCGGATAACACCAACGGCAACGCGCCAAACAACGCCGCCAGCGTGGTCATCATTATTGGGCGAAAGCGCCACAAGCAGGCCTGGAAAATAGCTTCTTCCGGCTGTAGCTTGCCGTTTCTCTGCGCTTCCAGCGCAAAATCGACCATCATGATGGCGTTTTTCTTCACAATGCCAATTAATAGCATGATCCCTATCAGGGCGATTAGGCTGAACGGGGCATTGAACAGTTCCAGCGCCAGCAACGCCCCGACGCCAGCCGAAGGTAGCGTGGAGAGGATGGTCAGCGGATGGACATAGCTTTCATACAGCATACCCAGCACGATATAGACCGTGGCGATGGCGGCGATAATCAGGATCACCTGCGAATTCATCGTGTCCTGAAATACCTGTGCGGTACCGGCAAAGCTACCGCGAACCGTGGAAGGGACGCCGAGCTGGGTCATGGTTCTGTTGATGGCCTCTGTCGCTTCTGACAGTGAAGAACCTGTCGGCAGGTTAAACGACACGGTTGAGGCGGCAGACAAGCCCTGATGGTTCACAGACAGTGGCGCATTCGCCGGCTGCCATTTGGCAAAGTACGATAACGGGATCGCTTTACCGTCATTGTTGATGACGAACATTTTGTCCAGTGCGCTGATGTCCTGGGTGTAACGTCGATCGACCTCCATCACCACTTTGTACTGGTTCATCGGCTGATAGATGGTAGAGATCTGTCGTTGTCCGAAAGCATTATTCAACAGGCTGTTGGCGGCTGCCACGTCGATCCCCAGACGAGACATGGTGTCGCGATCGTAAATCAGATTCATCTCCGCGCCATTGTCCTGCTGATCGGAGTTGACGTCTGCCAGTTGGGGCAGTGCGGCAAGCGCCTTACGGATCTTCGGTTCCCACTCACGCAGCGCCGCGAGATCGTCGGACAGCAATGTGTATTGATAGCTGGCGTTGGCCTGGCGTCCACCAACGCGAATATCTTGCACCGCCATTAAAAACAGATTCGCACCTGGCTCTTTTGAAAGCGCGACGCGCAGGCGGTCGATCACCTGCTGAGCGGTTTCATGGCGCTCATCACGTGGCTTGAGGGTAATAAACATCATCCCGCTGTTGACCCGCGAACCACCGGTAAAACCGGTGACGTTATTCACCGCCGGGTCGTCGCGGATGATCTTCATAAAGTCCTGCAGTTTGCCGCGCATGGCCTGAAATGAGATGCTCTGGTCGGCCTGGATCCCACCCATCAATACACCCGTATCCTGCTCCGGGAAGAAGGTTTTGGGGATGGAAATATAAAGCCAGATATTCAGCGCAATGGTGCCAAGCAACACCACGCCTACCAGCCGCGTATGGTGCAGCACCCATTTAAGCGAGGTGCCGTAACTCTGTTGCAGCGCCACCAGCACACGACCAAAACCCCGTTTGCGAGACTGTTCGCGCGGGGAGCTAGATTTGAGCATCCAGCCGCACATCATTGGCGTTAATGTCAGCGACACCAGCAGCGAGATACCGATAGCAACCGACAGCGTGACGGCAAATTCGCGCAGCAAGCGCCCAGGCAATCCGCCCATTAATAGCAGTGGCAGGAACACCGCCACCAGCGACAGACTCATGGAAAGCACGGTGAATCCCACTTCGCGCGTACCCTGTAACGCTGCCTGGAGAGGCTTCATTCCTGCTTCCAGGTGGCGGGCAATATTTTCCAGCACCACGATGGCGTCATCGACGACAAATCCCGTGGCAATGGTTAACGCCATCAACGACAGGTTGTTCAGGCTGAATCCACACAGATACATGGCGGCAAAGGTACCGATCAGCGAGACCGGAACAGCTACCGCGGGGATCAGCGTCGCACGCCCGGAGCGCAGGAAAATAAAGACCACCAGGATAACCAGCGCCACGGAGATAATCAGCGTCTGTTCGACTTCTTCCAGCGAGGCGCGAATGGTCGGCGAGCGGTCCTGGGCGATTTGCAGATCGATGGCGGCCGGTACCAGCGTTTGTAGCTCCGGTAATTTGGCGCGAATGCTGTCTACCGTCTGAATGATATTGGCTTCCGGTAGCTTGCGGATCATCAACAGAATGGCCGGTTTGGCATTGGTCATCCCCGCGTTGCGTACGTCCTGCACCGAGTCGGTTACAGACGCAACGTCGCCCAGTCGCACCGCCGCGCCGTTATTGTAGTGGATGATGATCGGCTGGTATTCGGCGGCGGTTTTCAGCTCATCGTTGGTTTGGACCTGCCAGCGGTGAGTATCATTCTCGATAGCACCCTGCGGCTTACGCACGTTGGCGTTGTCAATTGCGCTACGCACGTCATCCAGCGACACACCCTGGTTAAACAGCGCCTGCGGATTAAGCCCTACACGCACGGCAGGCAGTGAGCTGCCACCAACGTCCACGTCGCCCACGCCGTCGATTTGTGCGATGGTCTGCGCCAGCTGGGTTGATGCGAAATCGTACAATTCACCTTGCGAGTACGTGTCCGATGTTAGCGTCAGGATCATGATTGGCGCATCGGAAGGGTTGGCTTTGCGATATGTTGGTCGGCTCGGCATCCCGCTGGGTAGCAGACTTTGCGCGGCGTTAATCGCGGCCTGAACGTCCCGCGCCGCGCCATTGATGTCACGGTCGAATTTGAATTCGAGAATAATACGCGTACTGCCAAGTGAACTGCTTGATGTCATTTCGTTCACGCCCGCAATGCGCCCCAGCGAGCGCTCCAGCGGAGTTGCGACCGAGGACGCCATCGTTTCGGGTGAGGCACCCGGTAACGATGCGCTGACCATGATCACCGGAAAATCCACCTGCGGCAGCGGAGCGACCGGCAGCAGACGAAATCCGAGTATGCCGCACAGGGTGATGGCTACCGAAATGAGAATGGTCGCCACTGGACGATGAATGAAAAGCGCGAAAAATTTCATTTACGCTTCCTCTTCCTGACGCGGGAAGCGGCTTTTCACGTACAACGACAGACGGTCAAACAGCAGATAAATCACCGGGGTGGTAAACAGGGTTAATACCTGACTCACCAGCAGCCCACCGACCATGCCAATACCTAATGGGCGACGTAACTCTGCGCCCACGCCGGTACTCAACATCAGCGGCAACGCGCCGAGCAGTGCCGCCAGTGTAGTCATCAGGATCGGGCGAAAACGCAGCAGACAGGCCTGGAAAATGGCATCGCGTGGTGACATTCCCTGTTCGCGCTCCGCGGCAAGGGCAAAATCGATCATCATGATGGCGTTTTTCTTGACGATACCGATGAGCAAAATTATGCCGATAATCGCGATGACGTCCAGTTCGCTGCCGGCAATCATTAACGCCAGAAGCGCCCCGACACCCGCCGTCGGCAACGTGGAGAGAATAGTAATTGGGTGAATAAAGCTCTCATACAGCACGCCGAGGACGATATACATCGCGACAACCGCAGCCACAATCAACCAGATGGTATTTCCCAGCGCGGCCTGAAAGGCGAGCGTACTGCCCTGGAACTGGGTGGTAATATTTGCGGGCAAGTTAAGCGTTTTTTCGGTATCCAGAATGGCCTGTACCGCATCACCCAGCGACCACTCGTCTGGCACGTTGAACGAGATGGTGGTGACCGGGAACTGATCGAGGTGGTTAATCGACAGTGGGGCAAAACGCTGTTCAATGCTGGCGATCGCGCTGAGCGGTACTATGCCACCGTCGCTACTGGTCAGACGTATTGTATCCAGTGCCGCAAGCCCCGGTGTATTGTTGGTGTCATGTTCTAACACCACGCGATACTGATTTGCCTGGGTGTAGATAGTTGAAATCAGTCGCTGGCCGAAGGCGTTGTACAGGGCGTTGTCGACATCTGACATGCTGATGCCCAAACGGCTGGCGCTGTCGCGATTGACGTTCACATATGCTACCAGCCCTTTGTCCTGCCAGTCGCTACTGACATCGGACAGTTGCGGTAGCTGATTTAGTTTTGCTATCAGTTGTGGAACCCAGGTGCTGAGGGCATCAAGGGATGTCGCTTGCAGCGTGAACTGATATTGCGTCCGGCTGACCTGAGTATCAATCGTCAGGTCCTGAGTGGGCTGAAGATAAAGGTCAACGCCGGGAACTCTGTCAACCGCGTCCTGTAGGCGCGCAATCACTTTCTGCACCCGATCGTCGCGTTCATCCAGCGGCTTAAGGTTGATTTGTAAGCGCGCGCTGTTCAATGCCGTATTAGTGCCGTCCACACCGACAAAAGCGGTCAGGCTTTCTACTGCCGGATCTTTCAGAATGACATCTGAAACCTGACGCTGGCGCTGGGCCATGCTGGCAAATGAGCTGGACTGTGGCGCCTGTAGCGTTCCCTGGATAATGCCGTTATCCTGGATCGGAAAGAAGCCTTTGGGGATAAAGACCCATAGCATAACGCTCAGCGCCAGCGTGCCGAGCGCTACGCTGAGCGTGAGCCACGGATGGTTGAGCACTTTCGCCAGCCAGTGTCCGTACCCGGCAATAACGCGATCAAACATTCGCTCTGAGGCACGGGAGAAGCGGTTTTGCTTACGTAATGAGGCCTGATTCAGCATACGCGCGCACATCATCGGCGTAAGAGTGAGCGAGACAACGGCGGAAATCAGAATCGCTACGGCCAGCGTCACAGCGAACTCACGGAACAATCGACCTACGATATCTCCCATAAACAGCAGTGGGATCAGTACGGCGATCAGTGAAAATGTCAGAGAGATGATGGTAAAACCAATCTCGCCCGCGCCCTTCAGGGCAGCAGTCAGCGGTTTTTCGCCTTTTTCGATATAGCGTGAAATATTCTCGATAACCACGATAGCGTCATCCACCACAAAACCTGTCGCAATGGTTAGCGCCATGAGGGTCAGGTTGTTGATGGAGAAATCGAGGAATACCATCACCGCGAAAGTACCGATTAACGATAACGGTACGGCGACCGCAGGAATAATGGTTGCCGGAATATTGCGCAAAAACAGGTAGATAATCATGACTACCAGCGCAATCGCCAGCATCAACTCAAATTGGGTATCCGCTACGGACGCACGGATATTGGTCGTACGATCGGAAAGTACGCTTACCTTAACCGATTTGGGCAGGCTTTCGGTAAGCTGCGGCAGCATCTGGCGGATACTGTCTGCCGTGGAGATGATGTTCGCGCCAGGTTGGCGCTGAACATTCATCACTATAGCTTGTTGCTTATTGGCCCATGCGCCCAGCCAGCTGTTTTCTGCTCCTTGTTCGACGGTGGCGACATCGCCCAAACGAACCGGCGCACCGTTTTTATAGGCAATAATGAGCTGACGATATTCGTCTGCGGACTGCATCTGGTCGTTGGCTGAAAGGGTAACGGCACGCGTTGGGCCATCAAGACTCCCTTTTGCTGAATTGACGTTGGCACCGGTAATGGCCGTACGGATGGTTTCGCTGGTCAGACCGAGTGCGGCAATGGCCTGAGCGTTAAGTTTCACGCGGACCGCCGGACGTTGCCCTCCGGAAAGTGTTACCAGACCCACGCCGGATACCTGAGAGATTTTCTGCGCGACGCGGGTTTCGACCATATCTTCCACCTGCGTCATCGGCATGGCGCTGGAAGTGACCGCCAGTGTCATGATCGGCGGATCTGCCGGGTTTACCTTGCTGTAGACCGGAGGGTTAGGGAGATCGCTGGGTAATAAATTGGTGGCGGCGTTAATCGCGGCCTGAACTTCCTGCTCGGCAACATCCAACGGGAGCGTCAGTTGAAACTGTAACGTAACGACCGATGCGCCACCGGAACTTTGTGATGACATCTGTTTTAAGCCAGACATCTGCCCGAACTGACGTTCAAGCGGTGCGGTGACCGCCGAGGTCATGACGTCCGGGCTGGCGCCGGGGTAGAGCGTAACGACCTGAATCGTGGGGTAATCCACTTCAGGTAAGGCGGCGATTGGCAGGAAGCGATAGCCGATAATACCGGCAAGCAAAATCGCGACCATCAGCAGAGTGGTGGCGACGGGGCGCAGAATAAACAGGCGCGATGGTCCGCCTGTGCTGTCCGGAGGTAACACCTGCATCAGGAGTTGGCTCCTTTTTTGCCGTATCCGCGTGGCGCTGTTTTCTCATCGGAAACAGAGGCGTCGTGCGCCTCAACGACTTCGACTTTTGCGCCTTCCGTCAGACGATCGATACCGTCGGTCACGACTCGATCGCCCGCAGACAGCCCGGCGGCGATCACCACTTTTTGGCTATCCTGAATACCCGGTTTCACCAGATGTTTGCTCACTTTGTTATCGCTATTCAGTACCCAGACAAAGTGGCCTTCGTTGCCCATCTGCAGGGCGGCAGTTGGGATCACAACGGCATTTTGTTGTGTGTCGACCAGCATGCGGGCGTTAACGAACTGGTTAGGGAATAAGGCATCATCCTGATTGGAAAAACGAGCCTTAACTTTGATTGTTCCGGTGGTGGCATCAATCTGATTGTCGAGACTGAGCAGGACGCCTTCGCTGAGCTTTTGCGAATTGGTTCGGTCCCAGGCTTCGACCTTCAGCTGGCTCCCCGATTTTTGTGCCTGCAACACGGTAGCAATGTCGTTTTCAGGCAAAGTAAATATCAGGTCGATGGGATGCGTTTGCGTAATGACGACAATTCCGGTGGTATCGCCGCTGGAAATTTGGTTACCGACATCGACCTGTTTCAGGCCGACACGACCATCGACAGGCGCGGTTATCCGACTCCAGTCGAGCTGCAACTGAGCGCTGGCGACGCTGGCTTCATCCGCTTTGATTGTGCCTAACGTCTCGTTGACCAGCGCCTGCTGGGCATCCAGTTCCTGGCGGGAGACCAGATTGGTTTTAACCAACTGTTGATAGCGGGCAAGATCGCGACGGGCATTCGCCAGCGTGGCTTTATCTTTTGCCAGTTGTCCCTGCGCCTGAGCCAGAGCAACTTTGAACTGGCTGGGATCTATCTCTGCCAGCAGGTCGCCGGCTTTCACCTGTTGTCCTTCCTCAAAGTGTAAGGCGATGAGTTGACCATCCACCCGACTACGCACCGTGGCGGTATTTGCGGCAGTAACGGTCCCCAGCCCTGTCAGATAGCGTGGCACGGCTTCCTCGGTGGCGGTGGCAGCCTGCACGGGAGCCAACGGTCCGGAGCGCATTCCACGCCGTCCTGACCCCGCCGTGTGCTGCGCGGGTTTGGTCGCGCCCGGTGCGGTTCCCTGGGATGCACTGTGGCTTTGCCAGAACCAGATGGCGGCGACGGCGGCCACGACGATCACGATTGCTATCACCCAGCGGGATTTATTACTGCCTTTCATTGTTATGAGTTTCTCATCCTGAAACGATTCGCGGAATGATACTAGTTTAGCCAGTGAACAAGGGAGAAAAATGGAGGAATTATGAAACACTGTCGGGATTCGTCTGAATGCTGACGCGGCTTTGCGAGGCGTTACGCAACAATCGGTGGTGAAGATAGCGAATGCGCAATTGTGCGATAGAGTGCTGACAAGGCAAAAAGGAGGAAAGCCAGAGATTTCAGCGGGACGCTGGAACGGGAAAGCCCCTCCCGAGGAAGGGGCCAAAATAAGGAAAGGGTTATGATGAAGTACGTCATCATACTGGTGATACTCTTAGTCGTTAGCTTACCGGCTTACTAAGACACCAGGGGGAGGGGAAACCCTCCCTAACCCTCACTCCTGAAAATAAGCCACAGCAAGGATGATGTCAATATGCACACTTTTCACCATGCGAGTGGCTTAGCGGAAAACAACGTCAGCCCAGCGGGCCAGTCCGGCGGTAACTGAACCAAAATCATCGCCACCCGCGATCGGGATCCCCGGAAGCTGCTGGGCGAGGGCTTTTTTAATCAGCGGTGAACGCGCGCTGCCGCCGGTCAAATAAATCACGTCCGGTTTTTCCTGCGCGTTGTCCAGCGCCAGCTGAACCTGCTCCAGAATACGCGCCAGGGGCTGATTGAGCGCTGCTTCCAGTCCGTGTTGACTGATATCGGTTGCCAGCGTGTCGCTGATAAACGGTATCGCCGCCGTTACAATGGTTTGGTCAGA
The DNA here is from genome assembly GCF_030332565.1 of Citrobacter sp. Cpo109. NCBI lineage: Bacteria > Pseudomonadati > Pseudomonadota > Gammaproteobacteria > Enterobacterales > Enterobacteriaceae > Citrobacter > Citrobacter sp. Cpo109. The sequence goes on along the minus strand of NZ_JAOWHQ010000043.1, from coordinate 26,531 downwards.
AAGCGCGATTTTGCTCTCTTCTGCGCTGCGCACCAGGCGGTAGCTCAGACGCTCGCGCCAGACTTTAAGCAGCAGAGCGACTTTATCGGCTTCTCTTGCGTCGCGGACAAGATCGTTGAGCAATCGACCGTTGGCGCTGCTGTAGAAATCACTTTGCGCGGGAACGTCGTTGATTGCGACCGCGTTCCACCAGGGGAGAATCGGTAAGGCGATACCTTTTTCAGTCTCACCGCCCATACCCAGCAGCGGCATCAGGTGTTTAAACGCCAGCGCGATATCCAGATCGTTCCCGCCTACGCGGCAGCCACTGTGTCCCAGCAGGCTGTTTTCGCGATCGGCACGCTGATGCCATTGCGGCCCCATCAGCAGCAGTGAACAGTCGGTCGTCCCCCCGCCAATATCTACCACCAGCACGCGTTTTTCTTCCTGCAGCGTCGCTTCGTAATCCAGTCCCGCGGCTACCGGCTCGTACTGGAAGACGACATCCTGAAAACCGGCGCGTTTGGCCGCACGTTCAAGAATACCCTGCGCCTGGGTGTTGGCGTCATCGCCACCTAATCCCTGGAAGTTGATGGGCCGACCAATCACGGCCTGAGTGATAGCTTCCGGCAGCTGGCTTTGCGCCTGGTTGCGAATGTGCAGCATCATTGCACAGACCAGATCTTCAAATAGCGCAACCTGCTGCGGCTTCAGACCGCTGGCGCCCAAAAATGATTTTGGCGATTTAACGAAGTACACCTCTTCCGGGTCTTCAATATACTGACCCAGCGATGCCAGACCGAACTGCACGCTGTTGGCGTTAACGTCGATGTCTTCTTCGCGGTTGTAGCGCATCGCGCGGCGAAGCAGCGCCTGCGTTTCATCGTCCGTAGTTGGGATGTCGTGATGGCGATACAGCCACTCGCTAACCGCTTCGCGCGTTGGTGCGCACAACATTGAGGGTAGCAGCGTGCTGTTATTTTCCATTTTGAGCAGGTGAGGCTGCCCGTCACGCATAACGGCCACTGAACAGTTTGCCGTACCGTAGTCAAAACCAATAAACACCGTAAAAATCCCCATGCCAGTGAAGAAGGGGCGTGACTTTAACGAATAGTTGACGCCCCGACAACTGGAATATGAAAGCAAGGCGTACTGATTGAATACCGTTTATGCTGTAGGTTTGCGTAAAAAGGAAAACTGAATGTTCACGCTGAGCTGGCAACCGCCTTATGACTGGCCCTGGATGCTGGGGTTTCTTGCCGCCCGTGCGGTTGAAGGTGTCGAAACCGTAGGAAAGCTGGATTATGTCAGAAGCCTGTCCGTAGGGGGACATCGTGGTCTGGTGCGCGTTGTCCCGGATCTGCACGCCAACGTGCTACACGTGACATTGAGCACAGGGTTACAGCCGGTAGCTTCCGAGTGCCTGGCAAAAATAACGCGCTTGTTCGATCTTGGCTGTTGCCCGCAGCAAATTATCGCCGCGCTGGGTAGCCTCGGTGCGGCGCGTCCTGGACTGCGCCTGCCGGGATGTGTCGATGCGTTTGAGCAAGGGGTGCGGGCGATTTTAGGGCAGTTAGTCAGCGTATTGATGGCCGCGAAACTGACGGCGAAAGTGGCGCATGCTTACGGGGAAGCGCTGGAGGATGCACCCGAGTATGTGTGTTTTCCTACGCCGGAAGCGCTTGCCAATGCCGATCCGCTGCACCTGAAAGCGTTAGGAATGCCGCTCAAACGCGCTGAAGCGTTGATTCATCTGGCTCGCGCAATGCTTGAGGGAGCGCTCGCGACAACAACCCCTACCGATATCGAACAAGGCGTTAAGCAGCTACAAACGTTTCCCGGGATAGGACGCTGGACCGCCAACTACTTTGCACTGCGCGGCTGGCAGGCGAAGGACGTTTTTCTGCCGGATGATTATCTGATTAAGCAGCGTTTTCCCGGCATGACACCGGCCCAGATCCGACGGTATGCAGAGCGCTGGAAACCCTGGCGCTCCTATGCGCTGTTGCATATCTGGTATACGGATGGCTGGCAGCCGTCAGTTGATGGCGAAATTACTGGTATTCAGTAGCAGATCCAGCGGTTGGGCATCGGCAATAATATCGCCATAAATCATATCAATACCGATGCCAGAAAGCGTATCCATGATGAGTGGCAACTGCACCGGGCCGGCGATAGTTTTTATGTCCAGGCGCTGGGCATGACCCTGGATAATGGACACCCACATTTCGTCGATCAGGTTGCCGGGAGCGCTGGCACTTAGCTCGCTGTCGAGCAACAGGTAATCGACAATGTGATATTTCAGGTTGTCAAAAAGCTCTAAATCGCGACCAACCTGACTTAACACAATTCGACAACCGTACTGACGCAGTCGATGCAGGGCGGATATCGCCTGCGTTGGGTTGGTTTTGATGACGCTTGCCGGAACGGTCAGATGCAGCAATCGCGGCGGTAGTGGACTGTGTTGCAAGTGCTCCAGCAGCTCATCGATAAGTTCTGTGTTGAGCAGGCCGGCGGCGGAAAGGGGCAGGGCAATACTGAGGCCCTTACTGGCTACTGCTTGGGCAGCATTCTGGAAGAACTCGCTAAATACCCGACGGTCAAGCGCCTTGCTTAACGCGGGATCGACCAGCCCGGCGCGGAAGGCTTGCTCCTCAATGGCTTCACCTTCAGCGGTGCCTAAGCGAAGCGAGAGAAGCCAGAAGCTAAACGTCTCCGGTATACGCGGGGAAGCCACACCTCTGGCGATCATCAGCATTGGGTTGTGCATAATGGTGTGTCTTTGCTCATCCAATGTCAGTTGACTACGCGCGGCATGACCCTGGCTTTGCTGCGGTTCATAAACGCAGACGCGTCCACGCCCACTGTTTTTCGCCGCATAACAGGCAATATCGGCCTGAGACATCACATCGGTCGCGACATGGTTTTTCTCATCAATGAGCGTAATCCCTGCGCTGGCGCCAATACGGTGTAAGCGGCCTTCCCACATGAAGTGGTAATCATTAATGGCGCTGATGACGCGACCTGAAATAAAGCGGGCGCTTTCGATATTACAATCCGGTAGCAACAGACCAAACTCGTCGCCGCCCAGGCGCGCCAGCATATCGCTGGATCGCAACATGCTGAGCATAAGCGCTGAGAGTTCACGCAGCAGGGCATCGCCAGCGGCATGACCCGCGCTATCGTTCACCGCTTTAAAACGATCCAAATCGATAAAAACCAGCACATGACGCTGGTGCGTATCGTGTACCGAATGCAGCAATTGTTTTAGATGGTTTTCGAAACTGACCCGGTTTGCCAACTGCGTCAGGTCATCATGCGAGGCGCTGTAGCTAAGCTGGCGGAGCATCTTCCGTGACTCTGTGACGTCCTGAATAACCAACACTGAGCCAATGCTGCCGCCGTCGAGGGTGCTGAGAGACGTGATGCTGTACTGAATGTCATAACTGTTGCCGTTACGGCAATGCAGGACCACTTCCTGTTCGATTGCCGTACGCGACATGTCAGCACTGTAGATATTTTCCATCAGCGGACCGTTCTCGCCAAAAGTAATATGTAGTACCGTCAATAGCGGAATGCCGATGGCACTGTCCTGCTGCCAGCCGCTCATTTTCTCAGCGACCGGATTCATAAAGGTCACGTTCATATCGACATCAATACAAATCACCGCTTCGCCGATTGAATCCAGCGTAATGTGCAGGCGTTCTTTTTCCTGATACAGCGCTTCGTTAAGCTGCTTGACTTCGGTCATATCCATATTGATACCAAGTAAGCGTTCAACTTCGCCGTCTTTATTCAGTACCCGGTTGGCCAACGAACGGATATGGCGTATGCCATCTTTTACCGCGATACGAAACTCAAGCTTAAACGGAGCCCGTGCGGCCAGTGAATCACGAATCACATTTTCGGCGTACTCACGATCTTCGGGTACCAAGCACTCATACCAGACTTGCCAACTGGGCTTGATATGCGCAGGAACTTCGTAGAGATCGAACATCCGTTTATCCCAGCTGATCACGTCAGGCTGGAGTTCCCATTCCCAAATCCCAATCCCCCCGGCTTCATTGGCGAGGGTGATGCGCTCCATCAACCGTTTGTTGATCCATTCGGTATGCTTCAGGTCGTTAATGTCCTCAACCTGCGCAATAAAGTAGAGTGGGGTATTGTCGCTATGACGCACTAACGAAACCGCCAGCAACGCCCAGACGACGTCGCCTGCGCGGGTGTAATAGCGTTTTTCCATGGAATAGCTATTAATCTCTCCGCGTGCCAGCATGTTCAGCTGTTCAATGTCGTTGTTCAAATCTTCCGGCCAGGTCAATTGCTGGAAGGTCAGTGAACGTAACTCCTCCTGGCTATAGCCCAGAAACTGGCACAAGGCTTTATTGGCCTGTAACCATTGTCCCTCGGTACCGACTAAAGCCATGCCAATCGAGGAATATTCCATGGCGTTACGAAAGCGTGACTCGCTTTCTGAAATGTGCTTGCGTTCGGCTCGAAACGCGTACATCACCATGGTCATCATATTAGCGGGCAACAGGATCATCAAAAACGGCAACCAGGGGATGTCCGTCATCATGTTCGGTTTCGGGGTGTAAAGCAGCGAAGGGTCGGCAGCCAGCATCAGCGAAACCATCATCACGGTGCTGAGGAATATTAAAAACGCCTCCATACGCGGCAGACGGACAGCGCTCCACATCAGCAGGACAATAACGCAGGTAAATGGCCATGGAATGTACATCATGGACAGCCAACTGAGCGTTAAGGTCACCAGCAGGGTGATCAGGGTCTCAAGCAATAATCGCGGGTCGCGATGGCGCAACAGGTAATGTGGTTTAAACAGTAAACCTAACGGCACCAACGCCAGTGCGCCAATGGATTCTGACAGTACCCAAATGAGAAAGGTATTTAATGATGTGTCCTTCGGCAGCAACAACCACATCAATATGCCGCCCAACAGTGGCGGAACAACCGCGCTACCAAATGCCAGGCGCGCCCAGTCATTCAAATTTTGTAAGGGATTGTACCAGGGCAGCAGTTTACGCAATAACATTGCGCCAACAACAGCCTCAATAATGTTAATGACCGTATAGGAGAAATTAAGCGACTGTCCGGGGAAAAAAAGTAAAGAGGCGCCGATGCTACCGAATGAGCAAGCCAGCGCGATCCCTGGCCACATCTTTCCCGCGTGACGGTAAAAAGCCACCATCATGATAGAGGTTGGAAACCACAGCGGTGCAAGCTGTGCGCCGTAACGTGACAGTTCCAGCGAAAACAACGTAAAGATGAAAGCCACCAGACCTAAACTGGCCAGGCGCAGTAGAGGATGGGGTAAGGTAACTAAAACATGTTGGGATTGTTTACTCATTACCACTCTACCCAAATAGCCGTTGTCGCCCAGCAGAGATGCCGAACGCATCACATTTAATCTGGGATTATGCTAGTACAAACAATTTACAATTTATACGCCAGCTGCTCATAAATTAACACTCCCAAGCTATTAATTCCTAAGGCAGGTGAATAAATATAGCGGCTGTTCTAAATCTGACCATTTTAATTTGCGACAGGGACAGCATTGGTGCAGCCTGGGGTGGCATCGCGCCGCTGAAATCCCTATAATTGCCGCGTTTGGCGTTTCGGCGCCGCCCTTCCTTACATCCAGGTTAATCAGGTCGCTAAATTTATGACTGATCAGTCCCATCAGTGCGTCATTATCGGCATTGCCGGCGCATCGGCTTCCGGCAAGAGCCTTATTGCCAGTACTCTTTATCGCGAATTGCGTGAACAAGTCGGTGACGAACATATTGGCGTTATTCCCGAAGACAGCTATTACAAAGATCAAAGCCATCTGTCGATGGAAGAACGCGTAAAAACCAACTACGACCATCCGAACGCGATGGACCACAGCCTGCTGTTTCAACATCTGCAAACGCTGAAACGCGGCTCTGCCATTGAGCTGCCGGTTTATAGCTATGTTGAGCACACGCGTACGCAAGACACTATTCATATCGAACCGAAGAAAGTCATCATCCTGGAAGGCATTTTGCTGCTGACGGATGCGCGTTTGCGCGATGAGATGAACTTTTCTATTTTTGTTGATACGCCGCTGGATATTTGTCTGATGCGCCGTATCAAGCGCGATGTGAATGAACGTGGTCGTTCAATGGATTCGGTGATGGCGCAATACCAGAAAACCGTCCGCCCAATGTTCCTGCAATTTATTGAGCCTTCAAAACAATACGCCGACATCATTGTGCCGCGCGGGGGTAAAAACCGCATCGCCATCGATATTCTGAAGGCTAAAATCAGTCAGTTCTTTGAATAAGTTCAGCGAATTGTGTACCGTTCAGTGATAACCTGGTTCACCCTTAACGCACCTGGCATTAAGGGTTTGAAGCACGAAAGGAGAAAGTGCCATGCGTTTATGTGACCGAGATATTGAAGCCTGGTTGGATGAAGGTCGCCTGTCGATCACTCCACGCCCTCCTGTCGAGCGAATCAATGGCGCCACGGTAGATGTGCGTCTTGGCAACAAATTCCGTACGTTCCGCGGTCATACAGCGGCGTATATCGATTTGAGCGGACCGAAAGATGAAGTCAGCGCCGCGCTGGATCGCGTGATGAGTGATGAAATCGTCCTCAAGGACGGCGAGGCATTCTTCTTGCATCCGGGTGAGCTTGCGCTGGCAGTAACATTTGAATCTGTGACGCTGCCTTCCGATCTCGTCGGTTGGTTAGATGGCCGTTCTTCGCTGGCTCGTCTGGGACTGATGGTACACGTCACCGCACACCGTATCGATCCGGGCTGGTCTGGCTGTATCGTACTGGAGTTTTACAACTCCGGAAAATTACCCCTGGCTCTGCGTCCGGGCATGCCGATTGGCGCGTTAAGTTTCGAACCGCTTTCTGGTCCGGCAGCGCGACCATACAACCGTCGTCAGGATGCGAAGTATCGCGACCAGCAGGGCGCTGTTGCCAGCCGGATCGATAAAGACTGAGTGTTTTTCAGTCCATTGGGGATAGCATGAGACGATTTCTGACGACGCTGATGATTCTTCTGGTCGTGCTGGTGGCCGGCTTTTCTGCGTTAGTACTGTTGGTTAATCCGAATGATTTCCGCGCGTATATGGTCAAGCAGGTTGCCGCACGTAGCGGATATCAGCTGCAGTTGGATGGCCCCCTGCGTTGGCACGTATGGCCGCAACTGAGTATCCTCTCAGGGCGAGTGGTGTTAACGGCTGAAGGTGCCAGCGAACCTCTGGTTCGTGCCGACAATATGCGTCTTGACGTTGCGTTATGGCCGCTGTTGAGCCACCAGCTCAGCGTGAAGCAGGTGATGCTCAAAGGCGCAGTGATTCAACTGACCCCGCAAACTGAGGCGGTGCGCGGTAAAGATGCGCCCGTTGCCCCAAAAGACAATATGTTGCCCGATCTGGCAGAAGACAAAGGGTGGTCGTTTGATATCGCCCGTTTGCGGGTTGCCGACAGTGTTCTGGTATTCCAGCATGAAGACGACGAACAAGTTACCGTTCGTGATATTCGTCTGGAGATGGAACAAGATAGCCAGCACCGCGGCACGTTTGATTTTTCCGGGCGTGTGAACCGCGATCAGCGCGATCTCGCGTTATCCTTTAACGGCACGGTCGATGCCTCCGATTATCCGCACAACTTATCTGCGAATATTGCGCAGTTAAGCTGGCAACTGCAGGGGGCCGATCTGCCGCCGCAGGGAATCAACGGTCAGGGACATCTTCAGGCGCAATGGCTGGAAGAGAAAAAACAGCTTTCGTTTAGCCAGATAAATTTGACCGCCAATGACTCTTCGTTCTCCGGGCAAGCGCACGTATCCTTGTTGGAAAAACCGGAATGGGCCGTCGACCTAAAATTTGGTCAGCTCAATCTGGATAACCTGCTCGTACAACATGACGCAGCGGCGACAGCAAAAGGTGACGTTCAGCAAGGTCAGAGTCAGTCAACGCTGGCGCGCCCCGTCATTGCTTCCCAGGTTGATGCCGTTTCGTATCAAGGACTCAAGGGTTTTTCGGCAGACATCGCTTTGCAGGCTGACAAAGTGCTGTGGCGGAAAATGGCGTTTGAGAATGTTTCGGCAAAAATAGACAACCAGTTCGGCTTACTGAACATTGCGCAGTTGCAGGGAAAAAGTGATGGCGGGCTGATCTCACTGCCCGGCACGCTGGATGCCAGAAAGGGAGAACCGCGAGCGGTCTTTCATCCGCGTCTGGAAGGTGTGGAAATTGGCACGATTCTGAAGGCCTTTGATTACCCCATCGCACTCACCGGCAAGCTGTCGCTGGCGGGAGACTTTTCCGGCTCAGATATTGATGCCCAGGCGTTTCGCCATAGCTGGCAAGGGCAGGCCCATGTCGAAATGAACGATACGCGAATGGAAGGGATGAACTTCCAGCAGATGATTCAACAGGCTGTAGAACGCAGCGGTGGGGATGTTAAATCTCAGCAAAACCTCGATAACGTGACCCGGTTGGATCATTTTGTAACCGATATGACGCTGGATAACGGAGAGGTGACGCTGGATAACATGGCAGGGGAGTCCGCGATGTTGGCGCTAACCGGCAAAGGAACGTTAGATCTGGTGAAGCAGAATTGCGACACGCTGTTTAACATTCGCGTGCTGGGCGGTTGGGATGGCGAAAGTAAGTTGATTAGTTTCCTGAAGGCCACCCCAGTTCCTCTCAGGGTCTATGGCCAGTGGCAATCACTAAACTACAGTCTGCAAGTTGATCAGCTTTTGCGTAAGCATCTGCAGGATGAAGCAAAACGTCGTCTGAATGACTGGGCAGATCGCAATAAAGATTCCCGCAACGGCAAAGATGTTAAAAAGTTGCTGGATAAGCTCTGATTCATATTGCCGGATGGTGGCTAATGCCCCATCCGGCTCGTGACTTACACCTCGTAATCCATCTCTTCTTCACCGTGTAGCGGTATCAGCTGGACCTTTTGCACGCGATGATTTTCCACCTGCAGGGTTTTTAGCCGATAGTCACCAACCTGGACTTCCTCCCCGGTTTTTGGAATGCGTTGCAAATACTCCATTAACAGCCCGGCAATAGTGTGATACTCACGTTTTTCATCTAATGGGATGGGCACGTACTGCACCAGGTCTTCCAGCGGCATATGTCCGTTAGCGGTCCACGAACCATCGGCGTTTTTCTGAATATCATGGCGGGCGTCGATTTCCTCTACCTCGTTTGGCAGATTGCCGGCGATGGTTTCCATCACATCACTCAGCGTCACAATCCCTTCGACGGAACCAAATTCATCGGCTACAAACGCGAAATGCGTGCGGGCATTACGGAACTGCTCAAGCGCAGGAAGCAGCGGCAGAGTTTCTGGGAACACCAGCGGCTGGCGAATCAATACGCGCAGGTCGAGCGGCTCGCCGCGCAGAGACTGTTGCAGCAAATCGATGACATGCACCACGCCCAGCAGTTCCTCCTGCTCGTCTTCGCCAGTGACCACCAGACGCGTATGCTGGTTTTTTTCCAGTAAGGCGCGGATTTCTGCTTCGGGCGCATTGAGGTCGATATGTTCAATATCGTGGCGCGAGGTCATGATACTGCTGACGGTACGCTGATTGAAGTTCAGCACACGTTCAATCATCCGCCGCTCCTGAGGCGCAAAAATTTGACCTTCATGATGATCCGCCAGCATCGCCGCGGTTTCGGCATCCAGTTCAGCATCTTCTTTTTGCCCGCTCAGCAGTCGCATTACCGCCTCGGCGGTGCGCTGGCGCAGAGTATGGTTGGCTGAGAGGAAGCGACGACGGTTAAAGATAGCCAACTGGTTCAATGCTTCGATCATGACCGAGAAGCCGATGGCCGCGTACAGGTAACCTTTCGGGATATGGAAACCAAACCCTTCGGCCACCAGACTGAAACCAATCATCAGCAGGAAGCTCAGACACAGAATAACAATAGTTGGATGGCTGTTAACAAAGCGCGTCAGCGACTTGCTGGCCAGCAACATCAGGCTGATGGCAATAATGACTGCCGCCATCATCACCGCCAGGTGATCGACCATGCCAACAGCGGTAATGACGGAATCCAGAGAGAAGATGGCGTCCAGCACCACGATCTGCGCGACCACCCCCCAGAACTTAGCGCCTTTACGCTGGGTGGGGTTATCGCTGTCTTTCCCTTCCAGCCGTTCGTTGAGCTCCATAGTGGCTTTAAACAGCAGGAAGAAACCACCGAACAGCATGATCAGATCGCGGGCGCTGAAGCTGAGATCGCGAATGCTGAACAGCGGCGTGGTCAGCGTTACCAGCCAGGATATTGATGCCAGCAGCAGCAGGCGCATAACCATCGCCAGCAGTAGCCCGGTAATACGCGCCTTATCCCGCTGGGCAGGAGGCAATTTCTCCGCGAGGATGGCAATAAAAACAAGATTATCAATGCCAAGAACAAGTTCGATCACGATTAACGTGACCAGTCCGGCCCAGATTGACGGATCGGCAATCCATTCCATAGTAAATGCTATACCCATAGTTGTATGACAATTGTCACAATTCGATCATGGGTAAAACTGGCGAAAAATGCAATGGCGAGAAGGGATTTCTCTGTCGGTTATATCAGAACAGACGCAGGATAATAGCCTTAATGTAACTACAGGAAATGTTTTTATTAATCTAAAAATATTTAGGAAATATCGCAGGTGGAATATTTTTATATCAACATTGTCAATATCAATAAAATCCTAAAAATATATAAATCCGACGCTTAATATTAATCTTAAAAGCCGGGTATCGGCGGTTTGTTATCTTGCCTGATATTCGCATAGCTGCAACAATTCTTGCGGTAATAATCAAAAGATAAATATTTCCTCATCAATCAGTGACGCCATTCCCGATGCGTTAACGCTGTAAATGTGATGAAAATAAAGGAGAAGATAAAAATTTAAATTAATCAGTGCATTGGTAGCTAGTGAAGCCAGGGGCGGTAGCGTGTCTGGTCGCCTGAAACAAGCCTAAATTATTCTGTCAAGAGACCGCAGATGAATACATTTTTTTTAGGACTGATGCCAGTTAAATTCCATTTCAATTAACGGCAAGGTAAATACGTACAGGCGAAGTCGCTATTTAGATTGCATGTGATAAATACTCTGCCAAAGTGATAAATAATCAATGATGAAATCCAAACTTAAATTGATGCCAGTATTGGTATCGGTGATCTTGATAAACGGTTGTACCGTGCTTCCGGGCAGCAATATGTCTACGATGGGCAAAGATGTGATTAAACAGCAGGACGCTGATTTTGATATCGATCGCATGGTGAATGTTTATCCACTCACGCCACGGCTGGTCGAACAATTACGTCCTCGACCAAATGTTGCACAGCCTAATATGTCGCTGGACCAGGAGATTTCCGGATATCAGTACCGGGTCGGCCCGGGGGATGTCCTGAATGTGACAGTCTGGGACCATCCTGAACTCACCACGCCAGCCGGGCAGTACCGTAGCTCAAGCGATACCGGCAACTGGGTGCAGCCTGATGGCACCATGTTTTACCCCTACATCGGCAAAGTCAGCGTGGTAGGGAAAACGTTGGCAGAGATTCGTAGTGATATTACCGGGCGCTTAGCGAAGTACATTGCTGACCCGCAGGTGGACGTTAATATCGCCGCTTTCCGCTCGCAGAAGGCCTATGTCTCCGGGCAGGTGAACAAATCCGGCCAGCAGGCCATCACCAACGTACCGCTTACCGTTCTCGATGCCATTAACGCCGCTGGCGGTCTCACCGAGGCAGCAGACTGGCGCAACGTTGTGCTGACTCATAAAGGGCAGGAGCAACGTATTTCACTGCAAGCGCTGATGCAAAATGGCGACCTGAGCCAGAACCGTCTGCTCTATCCTGGTGACATTCTGTTTGTTCCGCGTAATGACGATCTGAAAGTCTTCGTAATGGGGGAAGTGAAAAAACAGAGCACCCTCAAAATGGACTTCAGCGGCATGACGCTTACCGAAGCGCTGGGCAATGCCGAAGGTATCGACCTGACCACCTCCAACGCCAGCGGCATTTTCGTTATTCGACCATTGAAAGGCGAGGGCGGGAACAACGGCAAGATCGCCAATATCTATCAGCTTGATATGTCCGATGCGACGTCGCTGGTGATGGCAACATCATTCCGACTCCAGCCATACGATGTGGTGTACGTCACTACCGCGCCGGTTGCTCGCTGGAACCGTTTGATCAATCAGTTGCTGCCGACTATTAGCGGTGTTCGCTATATGACGGACACGGCCAGCGACCTTCACAACTGGTAATCATCATGTTTAACAAAATCTTAGTTGTCTGTGTGGGGAACATTTGTCGTTCCCCGACGGCAGAGCGCTTGTTAAGGCAATTTCATCCGGCGTTAACGGTCTCTTCTGCCGGTCTTGGGGCGTTGGTGGGGAAAGGCGCGGATCCGTGCGCCATTAGCGTGGCGCAGGCGCACAACTTGTCCCTGGATAATCATTGTGCCCGGCAGATCACGGGACGAATGTGCCGGGAGTATGACCTGATCCTGACCATGGAAAAGCGCCATATCTCTGCCCTGTGTGAAATGGTGCCGGAGATGCGCGGCAAAGTGATGCTTTTTGGGCACTGGGACAGCGAGCGCGAAATTCCCGATCCGTATCGTAAAAGCCGTGATTCGTTTGACGCGGTGTACGCATTACTTGAACGGTCTGCCCGCCAATGGGCTCAGGCACTGAACGCAGAGCAGGGAAAACAATGACAGAAAAAGTAAAACAGTCTGCTGCGCCGGTAACGGGCAATGATGAAATCGATATTGGTCGTCTGGTCGCAACGGTGGTGGAAGCCCGCTGGTGGGTTCTTGGCATTACCACGGCTTTTGCATTGTGTGCCGCGGTCTACACGTTGTTCGCCACACCCATCTACAGTGCGGACGCGCTGGTGCAAATTGAGCAAAATACCGGAAATTCACTGGTGCAGGATATTGGCTCGGCGTTGTCGAACAAACCTCCGGCCTCGGAAGCGGAAATTCAGCTCATCCAGTCGCGTTTGGTATTAGGAAAAACGGTAGACGATCTTAACCTCGATATCGCCGTTACCAAAGATACATTCCCTATTTTTGGCGCGGGCTGGGACCGGCTGATGGGGCGTCAGAACGAAACGGTTAATGTGACCACCTTCACGCAGCCAAAGGCAATGAATGAACAGACCTTCACACTCAATGTGCTGAATGACACAAGCTATCAACTGGCGAGTGACGGGGGTTTTAGCGCCCGGGGGCAAGTCGGCAAGGTGTTGGAACATGATGGCGTGACGATGCTGGTTGAGGCGATTCATGCCAGCCCGGAGAGCCAATTTACCGTCAGCAAATTCTCCACGCTGGGCATGATAAACACCCTGCAAAATAACCTGACGGTGACGGAAACGGGCAAAGACACCGGCGTATTGAGCCTGACCTTTACCGGCGAAGACCGCGAGCAAATCCGCCAGATCCTCGACAGTATTACCCGCAACTATCTGCAACAAAATGTGGAACGTAAATCCGAAGAGGCCGCCAAAAGCCTGGCGTTTCTGGCAAAGCAACTGCCTGAGGTGCGTAATCGGCTGGACGTTGCTGAAAACAAGCTGAACGCCTTTCGCCAGGATAAAGACTCCGTGGATTTGCCGCTGGAAGCCAAAGCGGTGCTGGATTCGATGGTGAATATCGATGCGCAGTTGAATGAACTGACCTTCAAAGAAGCGGAGATTTCCAAGCTGTTCACCAAAGCGCATCCGGCGTACCGCACGCTGCTGGAAAAACGCCAGGCGCTGGAAGATGAGAAAAGTAAGCTGAACGGGCGCGTAACGGCGATGCCGAAAACGCAGCAGGAAATTGTTCGTCTGACGCGTGATGTGGAGTCCGGTCAGCAGGTCTATATGCAGTTGCTGAACAAGCAACAGGAACTGAAGATTACCGAGGCCAGTACGGTTGGCGATGTGCGCATTGTCGATCCCGCGATTGCCCAGCCTGGCGTGCTGAAGCCGAAAACGGCGCTGATTATTCTCGGCAGTATCATTCTCGGTTTGATGCTTTCCGTGGTGGGCGTACTGCTGCGTTCTCTGTTTAATCGCGGTATTGAAAGCCCGCAGGCACTGGAAGAGCATGGTATCAGCGTGTATGCCAGTATTCCTCTGTCTGAATGGCAAAAAGCACGTGATAACGTTCAGACCATTAAAGGTGTGAAACGCTACAAGCAAAGCCAGCTGTTGGCCGTGGGTAATCCAACCGATCTCGCCATAGAAGCGGTCCGTAGCCTGCGTACCAGCCTGCACTTTGCCATGATGCAGGCGCGTAACAACGTATTGATGCTGACCGGCGTCAGCCCGTCGATTGGCAAAACGTTTGTCTGCGCCAACCTGGCGGCAGTCATCAGCCAGACCAATAAACGCGTGCTGTTGATCGACTGCGATATGCGCAAAGGCTATACCCACGAACTGCTGGGTACCAATAATGTCAACGGCCTGTCTGAGATCCTGATTGGCAAGGGGGATATCTCATCCAGCGCCAAACCGACATCGATTCCGCATTTTGATCTGATCCCTCGCGGTCAAATCCCTCCCAATCCTTCCGAGCTGCTGATGAGCGAGCGTTTCGGCGAACTGATTGCCTGGGCCAGCTCGCACTATGACCTGGTGCTGATTGACACTCCACCAATTCTGGCGGTGACCGATGCGGCGATTGTTGGCCGTCATGTCGGCACCACGCTGATGGTGGCGCGTTATGCGGTCAACACGCTGAAAGAGGTGGAAACCAGCCTGAGTCGCTTCGAGCAAAATGGCATTCAGGTTAAAGGGGTGATCCTCAACTCGATCTTCCGTCGTGCCAGCGGGTATCAGGATTACGGCTACTACGAATACGAATACACGTCGGATGCGAAATAAATCACCAACCCTGCCGGATGCGGCAAAAACGCCTTATCCGGCCTACAAAAGCGTATCTATCCGGAAACGAAAATGACGACAGAAAACCCGCTAATTTCAATTTATATGCCAACCTGGAACCGCCAGCAGCTGGCCATTCGGGCGATTAAATCGGTGTTGCGCCAGGACTACCCTCACTGGGAGATGATCATTGTGGATGATTGCTCTTCCTCATATGAGCAGTTGCAGCAGTTTGTTGAGGAACTCAACGATCCGCGCGTGTCGTATACACATAATTCCACCAACTCCGGGGCCTGTGCGGTGCGTAATCAGGCCATTATGCAGGCCAACGGGCAATACATTACGGGGATTGATGATGATGATGAATGGACGCCGAACCGCCTGAGCGTGTTCCTGCAGTATCGGCATCAACTGGTCACACGGGCGTTTCTGTATGCCAATGACTATGTCTGTGAGGGCGAAGTGTATTCGCAGCCGACCAGTCTGCCGCTCTATCCGAAGTCCGTTTATTCACGCCGCAGGTTTTATAAGCGCAACATCATTGGTAATCAGGTATTTACCTGGGCATGGCGGTTTAAAGCATGCCTGTTCGATACCACGCTGAAAGCGGCGCAGGATTACGACATCTTCCTGCGCATGGTGGTGGCGTATGGCAAACCGTGGAAGGTCAAAGAGGCGACGCAGATCCTGCATGTGAATCACGGCGAGATGCGTATTACCTCATCGCCGAATAAATTCTCCGGCTACTTTCAGTTTTACCGCAAGCACAAAGGCAAATTTGACCGGGCCAGCAAGAAATATCAGTTGTTTACCCTCTATCAGATCCGCAACAAACGGATGAACTGGCGCACGCTGCTGACGCTGCTTTCTGTTCGCAACAGTAAGCGTCTGGCCGACGGACTGCGAGGACGCTAATTATGCTGGAAGATTTACGCGCGAACGGTTGGAGTCTGCGCCCCTGCTGCATGGTGGCGGCCTATCGGATTGCCCATTTTTGCTCCGTCTGGCGTAAAAAAAATATCATAAACAACCTGTGGGCCGCCCCGGTGCTGGTGATGTACCGCCTTATCACCGAATGCCTGTTTGGCTATGAAATTCAGGCTGCTGCATCAATCGGTCGTCGTTTCACCATCCATCATGGCTATGGGGTGGTTATCAATAAACACGTGGTGGCGGGGGATGATTTTACCCTACGCCACGGCGTCACCATCGGCAATATTGGTGCCAACGACCCATCCTGTCCGGTCATCGGTAACGGCGTTGAGTTGGGGGCCAATGTCACTCTGCTCGGCGACGTTGCTATTGGCGATAACGTGACGATTGGCGCCGGGAGCGTTGTGGTGGATAGCGTCCCGGACAATACGCTGGTCGTGGGTGAGAAGGCACGGGTGAAGGTAATAAAATGAAGATATTACAGTTTAATGTCCGACTCGCAGAAGGTGGGGCGGCAGGTGTGGCGTTAGATTTGCATCTGAGGTCGCTGGAAAAAGGGCTGTCGTCGCGGTTTGTCTATGGCTATGGCAAAGGCGGTAAAAAAAGCGCCAGTCATGCGAATTTCCCGCAGGTTATCAAATATACGCCGCGCCTGACGTCGGCGGCGAACATTGCGCTGTTTCGTTTCGCGAACCGCGACATGTTTGGCAATCTCAACAAGTTATACCGTGAAGTTACCCGCACCTGCGGCCCGCTGGTACTGCATTTTCATGTGTTGCACAGCTACTGGTTGAACCTGGAAGAGGTGGTCTCTTTTTGCCAAAAAGTGAAGGCGCATAAACCGGATATCACTTTCGTCTGGACGCTGCACGATCACTGGAGCGTGACCGGGCGCTGTGCCTTTACTGATGGCTGCGAAGGCTGGAAAACGGGCTGCCAGAAATGCCCAACGCTCAGCAATTATCCGCCGGTAAAAGTCGATAAAGCCCATCAGCAGTTGCCCGGTAAGCGGCAGATGTTCCGTGCCATGCTGGCGCTGGGTTGCCAGTTTATCTCGCCCAGTCAACATGTGGCCGAGGCATTCAACAGCCTGTATGGCGTGGGACGCTGCCGTATTATCAATAATGGCATTGATGTGGCAACTGAAGCCATTCTTGGCGAACTACCCGCGATGCCTGCGGAGAGCGGTCGGCCGAAAATTGCCGTGGTGGCTCATGACCTACGCTATGACGGCAAAACCAGTCAACAACTGGTGCGAGCGATTGCCGCACTTGGGGACAAAATTGAGCTGCATACCTTCGGCAAATTTTCGCCATTTGCGGGAGATAACGTCATCAACCACGGTTTTGAGAGCGATAAGCGCACGTTGATGAGTGCGCTTAACCAGATGGATGGACTGGTGTTCAGCTCCCGTGTCGATAACTACCCGCTGATTCTGTGCGAAGCACTTTCCATCGGCGTACCGGTAATTGCCACACACAGCGATGCCGCGCAGGAAGTGCTGGCTAAATCAGGCGGCAAAACGTTCAGCGAAGCGGACGTATTGCAGCTGGTGCAGCTGAAAAAATCAGACATTGCGCAGGCGGTATTTGACACGTCCCTTACCGCGTTCAGCCAGCGCAGTCGGGTGGCATACAGTGGGCAACAGATGCTGGAGGAATATGTCTCGTTCTATCAGAATCTGTAGCTATCTGGTGCTACCGCTGCTTTATCTGCTGGTTAACGTCAAACTTGCCCAGCTTGGCGAGAGCTTCCCGATAACCATCGTCACGTTCTTGCCCGTTCTGCTGTTGCTGTTTGTCGAGCGCATCAATATCAAAAAATTAATGATCGCACTGGGCGTGGGGGGCGGGCTGACGGCGTTTAACTACCTGTTCGGTCAATCACTGGATGCCAGCAAGTACGTAACGTCAGCGATGCTGTTTGTTTATACCGTGGTGATTATTGGCATGGTGTGGAGTATTCGCTTCAAAACCATTTCACCGCATAACTATATTAAGATTTTGCGTTTTTTCTGGCTGGTGGTGGGGCTGGTGGTGGGGTTAGCTGCGGTTGAAATGGCACAGATAATTCTCAGCGGCGGCAGCAGTTTAATGGAAGTTATTTCGAAATATCTTATTTACAGTAACAGCTATGTTCTGAACTTTATTAAGTTTGGTGGGAAACGTACCACCGCACTCTATTTCGAACCGGCATTCTTCGCTCTGGCGTTAATCTCAATTTGGCTCAGTATCAAACAGTTTGGTATCAAAACACCTAAGTCCGATGCTATGATTCTGGCAGGGATAATATTATCAGGATCTTTTTCAGGGGTAATGACGTTTATTTTGTTTTATCTCCTGGAGTGGGCATTCCAGTACCTGAATAAGGATGCGATAAAAAAGAAGCTACCGCTGGCGATAATCTCATTAAGCGTGTTTTTAGTTGGGGTGATATTTGCTTTTCCGTACATCGCAACGCGGCTTGGTGATTTAGGAACTGAAGGTTCGTCATCGTATTATCGTATCGTAGGACCATTGGTGATGGTCGGTTATTCATTACTGAATGTTGATGGCGTAGTGAGATTTGGCTCACTTTATGAATACGTCGCGTCATTCGGAATTTTTAACGGTGCAGATGTCGGTAAAACAATAGACAATGGTTTGTATCTGCTGATTATTTATTTTTCATGGTTCGCGGTGATATTAGCCCTATGGTACATGGGGAAGGTCATGAAAATGATGATCAATGCGTTTGGCGATAATCAGAATTATCGGGTGCAGCTTTATCTTTTTACACCGTTGTCCCTGTTTTTTACAGGTTCAGTATTTAGTCCGGAATACGCATTTTTAATTGTATGTCCGTTTATATTGCGCAAGGCGCTGAATATCGCGAGGTAACTCACATGCTGCTCAGTATCATTACCGTCGCCTTTCGCAATCTGGAAGGGATCGTCAAAACTCACGCATCGCTGGCACATCTGGCGCAAGCGGGTGATATCAGTTTTGAGTGGATTGTTGTTGATGGCGGCTCCCCGGATGGTACGTCGGCGTTTCTTGAAGGGCTCAGTGGGGAACACCGGTTAAGGTTTGTCAGCGAGCCGGATAACGGCATCTATGATGCGATGAACAAAGGCATCGCGATGGCGCGCGGGCGGTTCGCGCTGTTCCTCAACTCCGGGGATATTCTGCATGCGGATGCGGCACATTTTATCCGCCAGTTAAAAACGCAGAGCGACCAAACCATGGTCATTGGCGATGCGTTGCTGGATTTCGGCAATGGCAACAAAATTAAGCGCCGGGCAAAACCAGGTTGGTATATTTATCACAGCCTGCCCGCCAGCCATCAGGCGATATTCTTTCCGCTCTCAGGACTGAATGTCTGGCATTATGATTTGCAATATAAAATATCGTCTGATTACGCGTTGGCAGCCCAATTATACAAGTCCGGTTACGCTTTTAAAAAGCTGTGCGGGTTGGTATCGGAGTTTTCCATGGGCGGAGTGTCAACGACGAATAATCTGGAATTGTGTCGGGATGCCAAAAAAGTACAGCGCCAGATATTACACATGCCAGGTTTTTGGACCGGATTGTCAGAATATTTACGTCTGCGCACAACTGGTAAAACTAAAACCTTATATGGGAAAACGTAAGGGCATAGTATGCAAGATTTAAGCGGATTTGAAGTGCCTGGAGGTTTTCGCGGCGGTGGCGCTATTAAAGTGCAATTATGGTGGGCGGTGCAAGCAACATTATTTCGCTGGTCTCCACAGGTCATGTATCGCTGGCGTGCATTTTTATTACGAATGTTTGGCGCAAAAATAGGAAAAAACGTAGTCATTCGGCCTTCAGTAAGAATTACTTATCCGTGGAAATTAACCCTGGGAGATTATGCCTGGGTGGGTGACGACGCGGTTTTATATACGTTAGGTGATATTACGATTGGCGCCCACGCGGTTATTTCGCAAAAAAGTTATTTATGCACCGGGAGTCATGATTATGCCAGTCAACATTTTGATATTAACGCCACGCCGATTGTGGTTGGCGCTAAATGCTGGTTGGCGACAGATGTCTTTGTCGCGCCTGGCGTGACGATTGGCGATGGCACCGTCGTTGGAGCACGAAGCAGCGTATTTAAATCGCTGCCAGCAAATGTCATTTGTCGGGGAAATCCCGCAGTAGTCACGCGCGAACGCGTCGAGAAAGTTACTCCCTGAGGGGATCACTGAAGAGGTTATAACATGTCAAAAGTCGCTCTCATTACTGGCGTAACCGGGCAGGATGGTTCTTACCTGGCAGAGCTTCTGCTGGAAAAAGGGTATGAAGTACACGGTATTAAGCGTCGCGCTTCATCATTCAACACCGAACGTGTGGACCACATCTACCAGGATCCGCATTCAGGCAATCCCAAATTTCATCTGCACTATGGCGATTTGACCGACTCCTCCAACCTGACCCGTATTTTACAGGAAGTCCAACCGGATGAAGTCTATAACCTGGGCGCCATGAGCCATGTCGCGGTGTCGTTTGATTCACCGGAATACACCGCAGACGTTGATGCGATCGGCACCTTGCGTTTACTGGAGGCGATCCGCTTCCTTGGTCTGGAGAAAAAGACCCGTTTTTATCAGGCGTCCACCTCTGAGCTGTACGGTCTGGTACAGGAAATCCCGCAGAAAGAGAGCACGCCGTTCTATCCGCGCTCGCCGTATGCCGTTGCCAAGCTGTACGCCTACTGGATAACCGTCAACTACCGCGAGTCTTACGGGATGTATGCCTGTAACGGCATTTTGTTTAACCACGAGTCTCCGCGCCGCGGCGAAACCTTTGTTACTCGCAAAATTACCCGGGCGATCGCCAACATCGCTCAGGGGCTGGAGTCTTGCTTGTACCTGGGCAACATGGATTCACTGCGCGATTGGGGGCATGCCAAAGATTACGTCAGGATGCAGTGGATGATGCTGCAGCAGGATAAGCCGGAAGATTTCGTGATTGCCACCGGCGTGCAGTATTCCGTGCGCCAGTTTGTAGAAATGGCGGCCGCTCAGCTGGGGATTAAATTGCGCTTTGAAGGTGAGGGCGTGAATGAGAAAGGCATCGTGGTTTCTGTGACCGGACACGATGCGCCGGGGGTGAAACCCGGGGATGTCATGATTGCCGTTGATCCGCGCTACTTCCGTCCGGCTGAGGTGGAAACGCTGCTGGGCGATCCGGCCAAAGCCCATGAAAAACTGGGCTGGAAACCGGAAATCACACTGCGCCAGATGATCTCGGAAATGGTTGCCAACGATCTTGATGCGGCGAAGAAACATTCCCTGCTCAAGTCGCACGGTTACGAGGTCGCTATCGCGCTGGAGTACTAAGGATGAAGACACAACGTATTTTTGTTGCGGGCCATCACGGGATGGTGGGGGCCGCCATCGTCAGACAATTGTCGCAGCGAAATAACGTAGAGCTGGTGCTGCGTACCCGCGACCAGCTTAATCTGCTGGACGCCGGTGCGGTGCAGGCGTTCTTCGCCACTGAACACATTGATCAGGTTTATCTGGCGGCGGCAAAAGTAGGGGGGATTGTGGCAAACAATACTTATCCTGCTGATTTTATTTATGAAAACATGATGATTGAGAGCAACATTATTCATGCAGCTCATCTGCATAACGTGAATAAACTGTTGTTTCTCGGGTCATCCTGTATTTATCCCAAGCAAGCCACCCAGCCAATCGCTGAAAGTGAACTGTTGCAGGGGACTCTTGAACCGACCAATGAACCGTATGCGATTGCCAAAATTGCCGGTATCAAGCTGTGCGAATCGTATAACCGGCAGTATGGCCGTGATTATCGCTCGGTGATGCCGACCAATCTGTACGGACCGCATGACAACTTTCATCCGAGTAATTCGCATGTGATCCCGGCTCTGCTGCGCCGCTTTCATGAGGCTCGCGAGCAAAATACGCCGGATGTGGTGGTGTGGGGAAGCGGGACGCCAATGCGTGAATTTCTGCATGTCGACGATATGGCGGCGGCCAGTATCCACGTGATGGAGCTGGCTCAGGAAGTGTTGCAGGAATATACCCAACCAATGCTGTCGCATATCAACGTGGGCACTGGCGTGGACTGCACCATCCGTGAACTGGCCCAGACCATCGCGCAGGTTGTGGGTTACAAGGGGCGCGTGGTGTTTGACGCCAGCAAACCGGACGGCACGCCGCGCAAATTGCTCGACGTTACGCGTCTGCATCAGTTGGGCTGGTATCACGAGATATCTCTGGAAGCGGGGCTTGCCAGTACATATCAGTGGTTCCTTGAAAACCAGCAGCGTTACCGGGGGTAAGCATGTTTTTACGTCATGAGGATTTTGCCACCGTTGTACGTTCAACTCCGCTGATTTCCATCGATTTGATCGTGGAAAACGCCCACGGCGAATTTCTGCTTGGCAAGCGCCTCAATCGTCCGGCGCAGGGGTACTGGTTCGTGCCCGGCGGTCGGGTGCAAAAAGATGAACCGCTGCGCGCGGCCTTTGAGCGGCTGACTGGCGCTGAGCTGGGGTTACGTTTACCGCTGTCCGCTGCAGAGTTTTACGGGGTCTGGCAGCACTTCTATGACGACAACTTTTCCGGGGAAGATTTCTCAACGCATTACATCGTGCTGGGATTTCGTCTGCGGGTGTCGGAAAACGACCTGCAGCTGCCTGACGTTCAACATGACGCGTACCGCTGGCTGGCAATTGAAGAGATTCTGACCAGTGACCACGTGCACGACAACAGCCGGGCTTACTTCTGTGAGAAGAGTCAGGCCGGAGTACCCGGGCTATGAAGATCCTTGTGTATGGCATCAACTATTCGCCGGAGTTGACCGGTATCGGTAAATACACCGGTGAAATGGTGGAGTGGATGGCGCAACAGGGGCATGACGTACGGGTGATCACTGCGCCGCCTTATTATCCGCAGTGGAAGGTCAACGGTCGCTATTCATCCTGGCGCTATCGTCGTGAAGAGGGCGATGCCATCGTCTGGCGTTGTCCGCTGTATGTGCCTGAGCAGCCTTCTACGCTCAAGCGTGTGCTGCATCTAGGCAGTTTCGCTCTGAGCAGTTTCTTTCCGCTGCTGGCGCAGCGTCGCTGGAAGCCGGATCGCATCATTGGGGTAGTGCCGACGCTGTTTTGTACGCCGGGCATGCGCCTGCTGGCGAAGCTGTCCGGGGCGCGCACGCTGCTGCATATTCAGGATTACGAAGTCGATGCCATGCTGGGGCTTGGCATGGCGGGCAAAGGCAAGCGTGGCGCGGTGGCAAAACTGGCCAGCGCCTTTGAGCGCAGTGGGCTGTTGAATATGGATCATATTTCGACCATTTCTCGCTCAATGATGAATAAAGCGCAGGAGAAGGGCGTTGATGCACAGAAGGTCATTTTCTTTCCGAACTGGTCAGAAGTAACACGTTTTCGTGACGTGAACGATGCCGATGCTCTGGCGTTGCGCCAGCAACTGGGCTTGCCTGATGATAAAAAAATCATTCTCTACTCAGGCAATATCGGTGAAAAGCAAGGGCTGGAGAGTGTGATCGACGCAGCGGCCCTGTTGAGCGAACAGCCCTGGCTGTTTGTGATTGTCGGGCAGGGCGGGGGGAAAGCGCGGCTGGAGAGTATGTCTAGTGAACGCGGCCTGAACAATGTGATGTTCTTTCCGCTGCAATCTTATGACGCGCTACCTGCGCTGCTCAAGATGGCGGACTGCCATCTGGTGGTACAAAAGCGCGGTGCGGCGGATGCCGTATTGCCCTCCAAACTGACCAATATCCTCGCCGTTGGCGGTAACGCGGTGATTACCGCCGAACCGGAGACCGAGTTGGGTCAGCTGTGTGACGCTCACCCAGGCATCGCGGTGTGTGTCGAACCTGAATCAATGAATGCGCTGGTTGGCGGGATTCAACAGGCGCTAACCATGCCAAAAGTGAACACGGTGGCACGTGAGTATGCCGAACGCACGTTGGATAAAGAAAACGTGCTGAGCCAATTTATTGCAGATATTCGGGGTACATGATGAGTCAAACCAAACTCTTTCCGGTGGTGATGGCCGGTGGCTCGGGTAGCCGTTTATGGCCTCTGTCCCGCGTGTTGTATCCAAAGCAGTTCCTGTGCCTGAAAGGCGACCTCACCATGCTGCAGACAACGATTTGTCGTCTGAACGGCGTGGAGTGCGAAAGCCCGGTGGTTATCTGTAATGAACAACACCGTTTCATTGTGGCGGAACAGCTACGACAACTGCACAAGCTGACTGAGAATATTATTCTCGAACCCGCCGGGCGCAATACGGCACCGGCGATAGCACTGGCCGCGCTGGCGGCAAAACGTCAAAGTCCGGGGGAAGATCCGCTGCTGTTGGTATTGGCGGCCGATCACATGATTGCCGACGAGGAGGCATTTCGCGAGGCGGTTCGCAATGCAATGCCCTACGCCAGCGCGGGTAAGCTGGTGACGTTTGGCATCGTGCCGGACCAGCCGGAGACCGGCTATGGTTATATACGTCGCGGCGAGGTTTCGCCATCCAATACTGACGCCGTGGCTTTTCAGGTGGCGCAGTTTGTTGAAAAGCCCAATCTGGAAACCGCGCAGGCTTACGTGGCGAGCGGCGACTACTACTGGAACAGCGGCATGTTTCTGTTCCGGGCCGGGCGCTATCTGGAAGAACTGAAAAAATATCGCCCCGACATTCTTGAGGCCTGCGAAAACGCCATGAGTACGGTTGACCCCGATCTTGATTTTATCCGCGTTGATGAACAGGCGTTTCTCGCCTGCCCGGAAGAGTCTGTGGACTATGCGGTAATGGAACGTACGGCCGATGCGGTGGTTATGCCCATGAACGCAGGCTGGAGCGATGTTGGCTCCTGGTCATCATTGTGGGAAATCAGCGCCCATACCGCTGAAGGCAATGTGCATCATGGTGACGTCATTAGCCATAAAACGGAAAACAGCTACGTGTATGCCGAGTCTGGCCTGGTGACGACCGTCGGGGTGAAGGATCTGGTGGTGGTGCAGACCAAAGATGCGGTGCTGATAGCCGATCGCAACGCGGTGCAGGACGTCAAAAAAGTGGTGGAGCAAATTAAAGCTGACGGACGCCATGAACACCATATTCACCGTGAAGTTTATCGTCCATGGGGCAAGTACGACTCTATTGATGCCGGAGACCGTTACCAGGTGAAGCGGATTACCGTTAAACCCGGTGAGGGATTGTCCGTGCAGATGCATCATCACCGGGCTGAACACTGGGTTGTGGTGGCTGGTACCGCGAAGGTGACAATCAATAACGACATTAAACTGCTCGCTGAAAACGAGTCTGTCTATATTCCGCTGGGGGCGACCCATTGTTTGGAGAACCCGGGGAAAATCCCGCTCGATCTGATTGAAGTGCGCTCCGGATCTTACCTCGATGAGGATGATGTGGTGCGGTTTGCGGACAGATACGGGCGCGCTTAACACAACATCATCGTTGCCGGATGGCGGCGTGTACGCCTTATCCGGCCTACAAACGAACGGTTAGTCATTTTTTGAAAAATATCTCCAGTCAGGAGAGGGCTAACTGTTGCCTGAAGAAGGGTAAATCATGACGAAATTAACCTGTTTCAAAGCCTACGATATTCGCGGCAGGCTGGGCGAAGAGCTGAATGAAGATATTGCGTGGCGTATTGGCCGCGCTTATGGCGAGTACCTGAAGCCAAAAACGATTGCCCTTGGCGGCGATGTGCGCCTGACCAGTGAGACGCTGAAGCTGGCGCTGGCGAAAGGACTGCAGGATGCAGGCGTGGATGTGCTGGATATTGGCATGTCGGGTACCGAAGAGATTTATTTTGCCACTTTCCACCTGGGCATTGACGGCGGTATTGAAGTGACCGCCAGCCATAATCCGATGGATTACAATGGCATGAAGCTGGTGCGGGAAGGGGCTCGGCCCATCAGCGGTGATACCGGTCTGCGCGACGTGCAGCGCCTGGCGGAAGCCAATGACTTCCCGGCGGTTGATGAGACAAAACGTGGCCGCTACCAGCGCATTACTACCCGTGATGCCTACATTGACCACCTGCTGGGTTACATCAATCCAGCCAACCTGAAACCGATGAAGCTGGTGCTCAATTCCGGCAACGGCGCGGCAGGTCCGGTGGTTGACGCCATTGAAGCCCGTTTTAAGGCGCTGGGCGTGCCGGTCGAGTTCATCAAAATTCACAACATGCCGGATGGCAACTTCCCCAACGGTATTCCCAATCCTCTGCTGCCGGAATGCCGGGCCGACACGCGCAATGCGGTGATTGAACACGGCGCGGATATGGGGATTGCCTTCGACGGTGATTTTGACCGCTGCTTCCTGTTCGATGAAAAAGGTCAGTTCATTGAAGGCTACTACATTGTCGGCCTGCTGGCGGAAGCGTTTCTGGAGAAGAATCCGGGGGCGAAAATTATCCACGACCCACGCCTGTCCTGGAACACCGTGGATGTGGTGACGGCGGCAGGCGGTAAACCGGTGATGTCTAAAACCGGGCACGCGTTTATCAAAGAGCGGATGCGCCGTGAAGATGCCATTTATGGCGGTGAAATGAGTGCGCACCACTATTTCCGCGATTTTGCCTATTGCGACAGCGGAATGATCCCGTGGCTGCTGGTGGCGGAGCTGCTGTGTCTGAAAGGGCAGTCGCTGGGCGAACTGGTTCGTGACCGGATGGTGGCCTACCCGGCGAG